>JAQCGA010000369.1 GCA_027619145.1 bacterium
CCGGAAGTTATTCCACACAAGGTGTGGAACTTCGTCAGTAATTTTCGGCACCTGGTAGGTTAGGCGCTTTTTTTATATCACGGAAGGGGGGGAACCCTACACCCCCTCCGAAGGGAAGGACACGGAGCCCCACCCTTCGCCGCCCCGGGGGCGTGCTGGAGTGATTCAGGATAGGAGGAGGTTCGTTACGATGCTGGAGATCGAGATTGTTGAGGCGGAAGAGGTGGAGAAGGCGGAGGCGATTTTCAGGCAGGATGGGTTTGTGGTGGTGCGGGATGCGCTTTCGCCGGAGCAACTGGCGTTTGCACAGGAGGGGGCTGCACGGGTGATCCAGGAGCAGACAACAGCGGTTTCTCTGGAGAAGGCGAACCGGGGGTTTGCGCGGTATTCGTTTGGGCCGCAGTTGCACCATCCGGAATGGACACAGTTGATTGATTTGCCAACGGTGTTGCCCATTCTGGAGCGGATCTGGAAGAGCCGAGATTTTTTTTGTTGGGGAGGTGGGGGTGATTATTCGTTGCCGGGGGCAAAGATTCAGCATTTGCATGCGGATATTAGCGATGTGATTGGAGATCCTGAGGGGCGGGTAACGATTATGGATTTGCCCACGCCGGTGATTGTGGTGAATTTTCCAATGGTAGATTTTACTGTTGAGAACGGGGCGACGCGGTTTGTGCGAGGGACGCAGCGGTCTCGCCATCCGGTGCCGAAGCTGGAAGAGGAGCCGGAGTGGATGAAGGGGTCTGTGGTGTGTGGGCCGGCAGGTGCGGCGTTGATTCGGGATATCCGCTGCTGGCACGGGGGTACGGCCAACCGGTCCAATGAGATCCGGCCCATGACGAGTGTGGGGTACGCTGCGCCGTGGTTTCTGCGTTTCCAGAAAGCCAATTTGCTGCCTCGGAGCGTGTACGATACGCTGCCTGACCGGGCAAAGGAGTTGACGCGGCTGAATGTAGAACTCTGAGTTGTCTCAGAAAGTATAGAAGCTGGACCGGGCGCCTGAAAGGGCGCCTTTTTTATTTTTCGTACCCAATTTCTTTCAGCGTAACGCGTTTGCCGGTGTTGTGCGCTTTGTATGCGGCGCTGGCTACGGCGATGTTTTCGAGGATTTCGCTGTAGGGTACGGGGGGTTTTCTTGTTTCGACGAGTTTTTTGATCTGTTTGACAATTTCGTACGCGCCAAAGGGGAATTCGAAGTCACCCAGGTTTGGAGAGTGGATGGTACCCAGGTCACCAAAGGCGCTGGCGTGGTAAGAACAGTGGTAATAAGCGCCGGTATCGCAATTGAGGGAGACACCATGGCGTGGGAAAGCTGGGTTTTCGGGGTAGTTGAGGTGCATGAATCCGCCGGGGTTTTCTCCCATGGATTCTACGGATTCTACACCTGGGCCACAGAGGTTCTGGGCCAGGCAGATGGCGTGAATTTGGCCGGGCAGGGCGGGGCCTCCGCCACGGATAGAGACGAATTCCAGGCTGCCCACTTCGGGGAAACGGGCGGCAAACCGCTGGGCGTGGGGGAGCATGCGCAAGATGGAGAGGGAGAGGAGAGGGGTGTTGTGTTTTTCGGCGAGGTCTACGATGGCCCGGGCGCTTTCAAAGGTGTTGGAGATGGGTTTGTCGATGAAGGTGGGGACGCCTTTTTCGAGGCCAGGTGCGGCGAGTTCGGCGTGGTCTGCGCCGTCATAATTGCAGTCCGCCACGATGACAAGGTCCACATCGTCGGAGACTTCATTGAAGGTGTTGCAGACTTTGGGGCGTTTGGTGAAGACGTTGGCGCAGGATTCTGCGGCAGTGGCATTTTCGTCCCATACGCGGGCAATTTCGAATTCGTGGAGGTAGGGGACGGTGATGTGGGCGGGATTGCTATAGAGTGTATAGAAGTAGAAGTGGGCACCGCCGGTTTGCCAGGAGTAGACAGCGTTCGAAGGATCTTCCAGGGGCTTTTGCAGGCGAATCGGATCGTGCTCGGCCATCAAAGGGCCGTAGTACATGCCGTGGGTGTCGCAGCGGATGATGCCAACTCGAATTTTGGGCATAGAGATCTCCGAAAGGGTGTGGGGATGAAGGATTGTAAACTACACATTGTCAATTATCAATTATCAATTATCAATTGGCAATTCATCCGTCGTTTTGGCCGCATATAACCCCGTTGGTGGCGATGAGGCCGTCTGCGTGGCAGATCACGGAGGAGGTAGGGGTTTCCCAGAATTTGACGGAAATGAGCTGGGCACTGGATGGGTTCTGGGTTTTGGGCAGCGTTTGGAGCCAGGTTTTGACTTCGTCGAAGAGGTGGGCTCCCAGATTTTCTGCGGTGGGGTTGAATGGGACCGGGTGAATTTTTGTGTCGTGCGGCATCACGGCAGGCAGGATGGGGTCGTTTTCGTGGAGCATCATCCGGTGGTCCCAATGGGTGTCTACCCATTCTTTGACAAAGGATTTGACGACGCCAAAGTCAATGACCATACCCAGGCGGTCCACCTCGGTGCTACCCAGGGTGACCTGCACAGTGCCCTGGTGTCCGTGCAGATGTGCGCATTTTCCCACATATTCATGGAGTCTGTGGCCGTAACAGAAGCCGACTTCAACTGTGACCGTTCGGTACATTCGAAAATTCCTCAGTTATTTAATGATAAACAATGGGTTGGGATGATTTTTTTGCACCCAGAAGGCGCTGTTCAGGTGTGGCAGGGGTTGTTGAATGTGAAAGATAAGGTAGCAAAAAAAATACGGTTCTACAAGAAGATTTCCTCTTGACTTGTGAACGGATGTTCACTATATTTTTGACATCGCTGAAGTTCAATCCACTACGTTATTCTGAACTCATCCACTCGGTCAGGTAACTTCAGTTTCGGAGGATACGCCCATGGTTGCTACTGCTGCAGAAGGCAGACGGTTTGGTGAAGATCGTTCGCTTGAATATTATTTTCGCGAGGTAGACCGCTACCCGCAGGTTGACCCCGAAGAGGAGCAGGCGCTTGCTGCCCGTATTGAAAAGGGAGATGATGAGGCCCTGACGAGGCTGGTAAATGCCAATCTTCGGTTTGTGATTCATGTGGCCCGATCGTTTCAGAACCAGGGGCTTCCTCTGGCGGATCTGATCAATGAAGGCAATATGGGGTTGCTGAGAGCCGCACGGAAGTTCAACCGCCATAGGAATTGCAAGTTTATTACGTATGCGGTCTGGTGGATTCGGCAAAATATCCTCAAGGCGCTGGAGGTGCAAACCCGGCCCATTCGGGTGCCTGCCAATGTGTTAAATGACCTGGGTCGTCTGCGAAAGGCACAGGATCATCTTGCGCAATCTCTGGAGCGTGATCCCAGTTTTGACGAGCTTGCCGCCGAAGTTCGTTTTTCTCCGCGAAAAGTTCGGCATACCTTTGAATCTACCGTGAACACTGTTTCAGTAGACATTTCACCCGAGGAAGACGGGGAGGAGTTGTCTCTTGGAGATGCCTTGCCAGACCTCGATGTTCGGATGCCGGACGAGGAGTTGTTCGAACAAGATTTGGGGCGAGATATGGGGCAGGTTCTGGAGCGTCTTTCAGGTCGCCACCAGCAGGTTCTGGCGTTATATTTTGGTATGGATGGCGGCGAACCGGCAACGTACCAGGAAATTGGCAGGCGGCTGGGCATTAGCCGGGAGCGGGTACGACAGCTTAAAGAAGACGCTTTCAACAAACTGAGGCAGCCGTCAGTGCAAAAACGATTGGTTGGCTATCTGTAATTGGTTCTTCAAGTGCTGGTGCCGGGCCGTAGAATTTCTTCTGCGGTCCGTTTTTTTTTGGTTTGCCCGGTACATTCGATCTGCAGGTGTTATCTTTCCCCTTGACTGTAAAAGCGGAATTCCTCACTTTATACAGGTATGTCCGTTTTTTTGAACCTCCATCCTCTGTACAGAGGTGTAAGTTTATGAATGTGATTCTATTTACAATTGTGGGTGCGCTGATCCTGGTCTGGGGTGCGGCTTTTGCATTGATCAAGTGGATGCAACCTCTCCAGAACAAGCATTTTTGGGGTTTTAGCGGGTACATCAGTGTGGTTTGTGGGGCTTTGATTTTTCTGGTGATTCAGACTTCTCTGATGCGGCAGGATTCTGCGATGAAAGAAACCCGCGCGCGGATTGACCAGAGCGTGGAGGCGTTTCGGACCCGGCTGGACGAGTTGAGCAACAAATTGTTCACGCAAGTGGCGGAGAAGGCAGATCTGACCAAGTCGGAATGGCAGGTGCGTGCGGATTTACAGGCTGAGAAAGCCCAGCACGTGGAAACGCGAGGAACGCTGGGGCGAACTCGGGATCAGTTGCGAGATACCCAGGCCGAACTTGTGAAGGAAGCAGCAGCACGCAATGCCTATGTAGATAGTTTGAATACGGAACGTGCGCAGCACAGGGATACACGGGACCGGCTGGGGCAGACGCAAGGCGTGTTGCAAGAGCGGGAGCAGGGTTTGGCTTCTACGCGCCAGGAGTTGGCCCGGGCACAAGAGCGATTGACGGTGCAACAAGCAGATCTGGAGCGTTTGCGAACGGCATTGACCCAGGCAGAAACCCGCACCCGTCAGGCGCTGGAGAATACGTCCACGTCTCAGGATCAGATTCAAAAGAAGCTTACTCTGCAACAGGGGGCGCTGGAATTGCTCCAGTCTGCTGTGGATACGATTTATTTGAAAGTGTTGAAGCGGCCCAGAGTACCGGGAGCTGAAGACTAAAAAATTCTTCTTGCCCCTGTTCATACACCTTTTTATTTTTATCATTCATTCGTATTTCCCCGTGGCAAATCCACATCCTGAGTTCTGGAGGAATCT
>JAQCGA010000370.1 GCA_027619145.1 bacterium
GGCAGCCACAGGGGGCTGCCCCTACGAAATTCAAAATCGGACAGACGATTTCCAGGCCTCTGCTGGATACATTTTCATGTACTGATATTCAATTCCAGAATCTTCACCAACATATGGCCAAACTGACTCTACGTCAATCAGATATACAAGCCCTCGGTATTTTCCCGCCATTGGATACCGTCCCCGGTGAATTTTCGTTGACCTGCCGGGGAACACGCTCTATGTTATTCAGGTCGTGCAACAGGACCTGTGAGCCAATTCCCCCAACATGCACAGCGTCTTTCACCTCTCCCAGGAGCAAACTATGATCCTATCCATCATCAACACCAAAGGCGGTGTGGGCAAAACCACAACCGCCGTCAACCTGGCCACAGGTCTTGCAAACCGGGGCCGCAGCACGCTCTTAATTGACCTGGATCCGCAGGCGCACGCAACACACTGCCTCACCCAGGAAACCGCCGAACGCGATGTCAGTGATCTCATCATGGAACGGCCTTCACAGGCCACCCGTTCCATCTCGCCCACCAGCATCCCCAACCTGTCTCTGGTACCTTCCGGCCCGCGCCTCACCGAAACCGCAGAACTGCTTTCTACCCGCATTCGGCGTGAGGAGCGCCTCGCCCGCGCCCTGGAACCCCTAGCTGAAGAATACCAGCACATCATCCTGGACTGTCCACCCGTCCTGGGCATCCTCACCTACAACGCCATGATTGCCGCAGAACTATTGCTCATCCCCGTCCAACCCGGTGTGGGCTCGGTAACAGGTCTGGATGCTCTGCTCGAATCCGCAAGAGAATTGCAGGACAAAACAGACGTGCCCTACCGCATCCTCATCACCATGTTCGATATCCGCACCACACGTACCAACGCCATTGTGGAAGAACTTCTGGAAGAACACCGCAAGCGACTCTTCAAAACCGTCATCTCCAAAAGTGAAGCCCTCAACCAGGCCAACCTGGCTGCCAAACCCGTCGCGCAATTCGCACCCAGCAGCAGAGGCCGCCACGAATACGACGCCCTGTGCGACGAAATCTTGCGTCTGCGCATCAAGTAATCCCAATATACTACGGGCGGGACAACCGGCGAAAACCGTCGTCCCGCCCGTTTTCTATATCTAAAAGGAAGCCCAAATGCACGACCCACGCCTGGACAAACTCGCACGTGTTCTCATCCAGCATTCTACAGAACTCCAACCCGGCGAAACCATCCTCATAGAAACCTTCGACATCCCCGAAGAAATGACCATCGCCCTCATCCGCGCCGCGCGGGAGGCAGGCGGTATCCCTCTGGTATCCACCAAACACAACCGCATCCAGCGCGAACTCCTCCATGCCGGAGACGAAACCGGCCTGAAACCCATTGGCCAGCACGAAGCCTTCCGCATGGAAAAAGTTCAGGCTTACATCGGCCTGCGCGGGAGTTCCAACATTGCCGAGCTCTCCGACGTACCCGCCGAGGCCATGAAACACTACCAGAAACACTGGCTGGACCCCGTCCACTTCCAGATCCGCGTTCCCAAAACAAAATGGGTTGTCCTGCGCTGGCCTTCGTCTTCCATGGCCCAGCAGGCAGCCACAAGCACCGAAGCGTTTGAAAATTTCTACTTCGACGTCTGCACCCTGGACTACACCCATATGGAACGCGCTGTTGCCCCGCTCAAAACACTCATGGAATGCACAGACAAAGTACACATCACCAGCCCGAACACCGACCTTGAATTCAGCATCCAAAATATCTCCGCGATCCCCTGCACGGGTCGCCGTAATATTCCTGATGGCGAATGCTTCACCGCCCCCGTGCGAGACTCCGTCAACGGCACCGTTACCTTCAACACCCGCACCCTCTACCACGGCACCATCTTCAGCGACATCTGCCTCAAATTTGAAAATGGGAAAATCGTACACGCCACGGCCAACCATACAGAAAAACTCAACGAAATCCTGGATACAGACGAAGGCTCCCGGTACATTGGCGAATTCGCCATCGGTTTCAACCCCTACATCCGCACCCCCATGCTGGACATCCTCTTCGATGAAAAAATCGCCGGTTCCTTTCACTTCACCCCCGGCCAGGCCTACGAAGAAGCCGACAACGGAAACCGCTCCAGCGTACACTGGGATATGGTCCATATCCAAACCCCCGAACACGGCGGTGGCGAAATCCGCTTCGACAACACCCTCATCCGCAAAGACGGGCTTTTCGTTCTGCCAGAACTCGAAGGACTGAATCCCGAAAGCCTGTCATCCACACCAAATTGACAGGACCGAACAATCCCGGTATACTTAACACTCGCACATCAAAACCTCGATAACAAACATCGCCTGAAACAAAAACGGTTCGCAATGACAGAAACGGTCAAACAGCCCGATATCCTCAGCCTTCCCATCAGTGGCATGACCTGTGCCGCCTGCGCGTCTCGTATTGAAAAAGGCTTGAAGGAAATCCCTGGCGTCTTCAGCGCGAACGTCAACTTCGCCACCGAACAGGCCACCGTCACCCTCGACCTCGAACAGGCGGGCATCGACCAACTCGCCGAAAAAGTGGGCAGCCTGGGCTACGACATCCGCGCTGGTGAACTCACCCTTTCCATTTCCGACATGAGCTGCGCTGCCTGCGTCTCCCGCGTGGACAAAGCCCTCAACGAAGTCCCCGGCGTCATAGACGTCAACGTCAACTTTGCCACACACCAGGCCACCGTCCACCACATCGGTGTGGATTCCAGCACACTTGTCGAAGCTGTTCTGGACGCCGGATACGGTGCAAGAGTTGTAGAACAGGACCAGGATGGCGAAAGCGAAGAGCAGGTACAACGCCGGACCGAACACAATGCCCTGCGCACTCGGTTCATTGCAGGTGCCGTCCTCTCCGTCCTCATCATGGCCGTCGGTATGTTCCACAACGCTCTCGGCATCGAACTCCCGCAGCAGAACATCCACTTTTTCTTGTTCCTGATGGCCACCCCCGTCCAGTTCTGGTGCGGCTGGCGCTTCCTCACCGGCTTCATGTCTGCCCTGCGCCACAAAACCGCAGACATGAACAGCCTCATCGCCGTCGGCACGCTGGCCGCCTACGGCTACAGCACCGTAGCCACTTTCGCTCCACACCTCGTCTCAACTGGCCAGGAAGTACACGTCTATTTCGACACCTCGGCCATGATCATCACCCTCATCATCCTGGGCCGCCTCCTGGAAACCCGGGCCAAAGGCCGCGCCTCAGACGCCATCCGCAAACTCATGGACCTGCGCCCCCGTACCGCGCTTGTTATCCGCGATGGCGAAGACCTGGAAGTCCCCCTCGAACAAGTTGTTGTAGGCGACATCCTCCGCGTTCGTCCCGGCGAGCAAATTCCCGTGGACGGCATCGTGCGCGAAGGCCGTTCCACCATAGATGAATCCATGCTCACCGGTGAATCCATCCCCGTCGAAAAAGGCCCACAGGACAGCGTCGTTGGCGCTACCCTCAACAAAACCGGCAGCTTCACCTTCGAAGCCACGCAGGTCGGCTCGGATACCGTCCTGGCCCGCATCGTACAAATGGTCCGCCAGGCCCAGGGCTCCCGCGCCCCCATCCAGCGTCTGGCCGATCGCATTGCCGGTATCTTCGTCCCCATCGTCTTCGGCATCGCCTTGCTCACCTTCGCCTTCTGGTGGTTCCTGGGACCCGAACCCCGCCTGGCCACGTCCCTCCTCAACACCGTAGCGGTACTCATCATCGCCTGCCCTTGTGCCCTGGGGCTGGCCACACCCACTGCCATCATGGTAGGCACCGGCCGCGGAGCCGAATTCGGCATCCTCATCAAAGGCGGCGAAATCCTGGAAACCGCACATCAGTTGGACACCGTCATCCTGGATAAAACCGGCACCCTCACCACCGGAAAACCCGTCCTCACCAACCTGCACCCCGTAGAAGGGGTTGACGAAACCGACCTCCTCATCCTGGCCGCCTCTGCAGAACAGGGTTCTGAACACCCCCTGGCCGAAGCCATTGTTTATGCCGCAAAAGAAAAAGGCCTCGCGCTCAAAAAAACGCAGGCCTTTACCGCCATCCCCGGCCGGGGTATTGATGCAACCATCGAAAATCGGGCCATCCTCCTGGGCAACCGCAGGCTCCTCCAGGATCGCAACATCTCTCCTGGAAATCTGGAAGACCGTGCGCAACAACTGGAAACCGAAGGCAAAACCGCAATGTTCATTATTGTGGACGGAAAACCCGCTGGCGTATTGGGCGTAGCCGATACCCTCAAACCCGGCGCAAAAGAAGCCGTAGATGACCTACGCGCCCTGGGCCTGGAAGTCGCCCTCGTCACCGGAGACAACGCCCGTACCGCTGAAGCCATTGCCAGACAGGTAGGCATAAACCGCGTCCTGGCCGAAGTTCTACCCGAAGAAAAAGCCGCCCGGGTGGAAGAACTTCAGGCCGAAGGCAAACGTGTTGCCATGGTCGGAGACGGGATCAACGATGCCCCTGCACTGGCGAAAGCAAATATTGGTATTGCCATTGGCACCGGTACTGACATTGCAATGGAAAGCGCAGACATTACCCTCATGTCTGGTGATCTCTCTGGCATTGGCACCGCCATCCGCCTATCCAAACGCACCATGCGCACCATCCGCCAGAACCTCTTCTGGGCCTTCGCCTACAACACCCTGCTCATCCCCGTAGCCGCCACCGGCCTGCTCAATCCCTTAGGCGGTCCCATGCTGGCCGCCGGGGCAATGGCCCTCAGTTCCGTTTCCGTTATCTCCAACTCTCTCCGCCTGCGCCGGTTTTCCGCATAACCTCAGAGCGAAAGCATTT
>JAQCGA010000371.1 GCA_027619145.1 bacterium
CTTCAATTGCCGGGCAGGTTCTGAGATGAATGACTCAATCGGCTTTCTGGGCTCTGGGCATGGGAAGCTCATTGTGGTTGAACTGCGAGGCATGGAGCTTTTTTGAACCAGTTGATTGTCAGCTGTGCGTTTTTTATGGAATCGTTTTCAAATTGTCGGCGATTCAGGACGAAATGGACGAACGCCGACGTGCAGAGGAGGCTCAGCGAAAACTGGATGTTCGGATTCGGCAACTTCGATATCTTGACCGTTTGCGAATGGTTCTGGCAGAGGCAAAGACGCGTGAACAGGTTCTCGGATGGACCGCCGAGGTTGTGGTTGAAGCGCTGGAGACGATGCCTGTAAGCGGGGTTCGGATTGTATTGGATGGGAGCAGGGTCTATAGGATCGACTCGCCGGGTTACCCGTGCGAGGATTCGGATGATAAAGGGGTTTGTATGCCCGGTAAAGATGGTGGCGTTTCGATGTCCATTCTGGTGATCGACGATGATGTGAAGATTTGCCAGACGCTGGAGAAGTTTCTGAGTGCGAGGGGACAGCGAGTTTTTGTAGCACACTGTGGCGCTGATGGGCTAGAACTGCTTAGGCAGGAAGCGATTGATATTGTGATTACGGACTGCCAGATGCCGGGGATGGATGGGTTTGAGGTGCTGAAGGCAGTGAAGCAGATCGCGCCGGAAGCCGAGACCATTATGATTACCGGGTACGGAGATATGGAGAAGGCGGTCCAGGCGATGCGTGCGGGGGCGTTCGACTTTTTCAACAAGCCACTGGATGTATCGGATCTGGTTGCGGCGATGGAGCGCACTGCGCGGTTCTATAATTTACGTCAAGAAAAAAATGTGTACCGGGACCGCTTGGCGCATATTCAAAGTGAAAGCAGGGAGACCTACGGTTTGTCGGCTCTGGTGGGTGAGAGCCAGGCGATGAGGCGGGTTCGGCAGCTGATCCAGGATGTGAGCGTTTCGGATTCAACTTCGGTGCTGGTAGAAGGTGAGACGGGTACGGGCAAAGAACTGGTGGCACGGGCCGTTCACTATGAGAGTGCACGTGCGGGCGGACCATTTGTGGCGGTAGACTGTACATCGATTCCCGAGGCATTGTTCGAGAGTGAGTTGTTCGCAAACACAAGCCGTTCATTGCCGTGAACTGTTCGGCGATCCCCGAAACACTGCTGGAGAGCGAGTTGTTCGGGCATGTGAAAGGCGCGTTTACGGATGCGCGCGCAGCACACAAGGGACGATTTGAGCAGGCAAGCGGAGGCAGTGTGCTTCTGGACGAGATTGGCGACATGGCGTTGTCGATGCAGGCGAAACTACTGCGTGCACTGGAAGAACGGCGGGTGATGCCGGTGGGTGGGATTCGGGAGGTTCCGGTGGACGTACGGGTGATTTCCGCGACAAACAGAGATCTGTCCAGGGCCATTTCTGAGCGGGCGTTCCGGGAGGATCTCTTCTACCGGTTGAAGACGGTGACGATTCGGGTTCCTCCGCTGCGGGAACGGCCGGAAGATGTTCCTCTGCTGGCCGGGTTCTTCCTACGAAGATACGCCCGCGAGACGCGCAAGCCGATTGAGGATTTTTCGGTGGAAGCACTTTCGGCACTGGAGGCATACCCATTTCCGGGCAATGTTCGGGAACTGCGGAACCTGGTGGAGCAGGCTGTGATTTTCTGCAAAGGGAAACAGATCACACCTGGCCATTTCCAGGCGACGCTGGAAACTGGTGTGTCTGACAGGGGGAGCGAGAGGGAACAGCCTGTAGAGGTTCAAGCGATTCGAGTTGTTGGTTTCGACGGGCGGTTGGACTTTGCGGGCGCAAAAGATTTGAGCCTGGAAGAGCTTGAAAAAGCGGCGATTCGTGAAGCGCTTCAGCGGTGCGACGGGAACCAGCATCACGCGGCAGAGTTACTGGGCATTACGCGGTTTACCCTGCGTAGAAGAATGGAGCGGTACGGGATCGAGTAGGACTCGCAAAGTGGAAGACAATCTACGAATATTACAGAAAAGACGTGTGTTGTGATCTATAGAGATGAACCCGATGGATTTGTCATCACTGCTTTTTTGACATCACGGCCGGATAAAATCGTGCGAAGGAGACAGCTGATATGGATGCGCCCACCATCGATCTAAGTTTTGTCGCAGATCTGCTGCAACTGCCTTCAAAACATATGTGGAGCGACTACGATGCGGAAGCCGATGTGCTTTACATGAGCTTTGAAAAACCGCAGTGTGCCAATGACAGCGTGATGGAGGAGGACGGAAACATCTACCATTATCGGGATGGCCAGCTGGTAGGGATCACGCTCCCAAATGCAAGGCAGCGGTTCGGGGTGGGGTCTGCAGGGTGAAAGCGGGTGTTGTGATTTCGAATGATCTGCTGCGTCAGACCGAGCAATGTGCAAAAGTGCAGGGCGTTTCCGTTGAAACGCTGGTAAACCTGTAGGTTCAGGAAAAACTGGTTGTTTAAGCAGTACGGGATCAGGTAGAAATGATGGCTGACGATAGAGCGAACTGAATTCTCCGGGCGCCCGGAGAATTCAACGAGACGGTTGTTTCTCAGTGCAGATTCGCACTTTTTTGTTTCCAGGCAGTCCTTTTGCCATCGGGCCAGCGGAAGAGATGGATTTTGAGGGAGGGATAGGCATTTTGAACGCCAGCCTGATCAGACTGTTCATCCTGTCGGTGCTCGGCGTGGTCCTGATCGTGACCGGGGCCTCGGCGGTCCGTCCATACCATCCGACCCATCCCGATCCCGTGCTGGAGTCGTGGCGCTGGCGGACCATTCCCGAATTGAAGGGGGTGTCCGTGTTGACTGTGGCCCCGGATGGGAAAGGAAACGTGTGGTTCGGGACGGACGAGGGGGTCTGGCGGTCTGATGGCGTGCACTGGAGGGTCTTCACGACCCGGGACAGCCTCCTGAGCACGTCGTACCGGGCGCTCTGTGTGGCGCGGGATGGGAGCGTGTACGCGGGCGGAGTGCTGGGGGTCAGCCGGTATCGCGACGGGGGCTGGAAACGGGTGTTTCCACCAAAGAAGGGGGAACTGCGCTGGTTTGTGAATAAGATAACGGAGTCATCCGATGGCGGCCTCTGGGTGGCAACGGTCTGGGGGGCGCTTCGACTGAAGGGAGAGGAGGCGACGCTCTACACGAGCGCGCCTGTGCGGGATGCGCTCCAGGCGATCGCGCCCGGGCTGAAATTCGTGACCGTGCCGGAGGAAGTGATCCCGGTCCGGCCTCTTCCCAGAGGAATGGGGCTCAGGATGGCGCCGGTTCCTTCTGACACGAACGAGTTTCAGGTGATTTACGTGGCACCGGGGGGTCCCGCGGAGAAGGCCGGACTTCGGGTGGGCGACCGGGTCTCCCCCGGTTTCTCGGGCCTGTTCGGACGTGCGCGCGACCCCGTGACGGTGACTATCCGGAGAGAAGGGGTGGAGGCTCCCTTCCAGGCCACTGTATCGCAAAGTCAAAGCGAAGGGCAGTTCCGCGATTTCACCTTTTTTGAGGTCTATGAGGACCGAAACGGAGGGATCTGGTTCGGGCTGGACCGGGGGGAAATCATCCGCTATCTTCCCGGCGCGCGGGGAAGCGGTGAGAAGGAATGGCGTCTTTACACCGGGCGGGATAGCCTGGAGATCGGCTTTGCGCCTCGGTTCCTGCAGACGCGAGACGGAAGCCTCTGGACCATTTCAAGGCACGGCATGAAGGGGGTGAACCGGTTCAATGGCCGGTCGTGGGAGAGGTTCCGGCTGATCTCTATGGACGGCGAAGAGTCCAATTTTGTCATCCTGGAGACGCGGGACGGGACGATCTGGATCGGAGGCCGGGGCACCCTGCACGCCTATCGGGGCGGCGCCTGGACGGTCTATAGATTCCCCGATGTGCCGATCCCTTCGGATGTGATCAGCGGGCTTGCGGAGACACCGGACGGTGCGCTCTGGATCACAGGTGGAGGCGTGACCGCCCGGCTGGACTTCGGGATGGAACGGTGGACCACATACGAGGGCCTGAACTTTCAAGGGGAGACACCGGATGGCGCGCAGTGGTTCATCTCGCAAGATGAGGGCGTCGTTCGCTACGATGGAAGGACCTGGGAGCGCTACGGGGTCGAGGACGGGCTGATGCAGTACCCATGCCGGCTCATCACCACGCGGGAGGGGATGGTCTGGGTTGCCGGGAGCCACGATGCCACGGCGGCCACAGCTCGGTTCGATGGTTCGAGGTGGACGCTTCAGACGCATCCCCGACTCGGGATGAGCCTCAGATCCGTGTACGAGTCTGCAGATGGGTCGGTCTGGTTCGGAGTCCAGTACGGCAGTTTCAGTCAAGAAGGCCTTGGAGGAGTTCTCCAATTTGGCGGAAAAGCCCTTCGACAAAACTCAGGGGAGGCCTGGACGCACCACGTCCCTCCAGATGCGCCCTCCGATTACATCTATGACATCGGGCAGAGCACGGACGGGATGATGTGGTTCGGAGGGCTCCAGGGTCTGAGCCGTTTCGATCCCTCGTCAGACGGAAAACGTGGCACAAAGGCATGGACATCCGTAACAGAGCCGAAGGCGTGGATGCGGACCATCCACGCTGTGTATGGCACCCCTGAAGGACAACTCTGGGTGGGGGGAGGAGGGGTGGCTCGCTTTGACGGAAAACAGTGGACCAGTTACGGCGTGCGGAACGGGCTGGCGCATGAATTTATTGAGAATTTTCTTCGGGCGGACGACGGCAGCATCTACGCGGCGACCGGGCAAGGCATCAGCCGGTTCGATGGGCGGACCTGGACGACACAGGCGGTT
>JAQCGA010000372.1 GCA_027619145.1 bacterium
GACTCATCACAGTATAAGGGATGGCTGACGGACAACACGCTGGATCTGGGGCATGCAACGCTGCCGTTTGCGGTGGGGTTTGACCTGGTGTACGATCTCTTGTCTGCGGAGGATGTTCGAGAGATTGCGGATTATTACGAGCCGTATTTTCATCGGATTGCAGGGTTACGGTACGAGTGTGTGCGACAGATGCCGGCCAACACACCCATTATTGGTCATTGTGGGGTTGGGCTGATGGCGCTTTCGCTGGCAGATGCCTACCCGGAGGAACGGCGCGGCATTCTAGCGGAAGCGGTGCGCTCGGCGCGGGCGTATGCAATGGCAGGGCTGGATGGGGCGATTAAAGAGGATGGGGCGTGTGTGGAGGGTTCGGGGTATTCTTCGGCGAGTATGCATTATCTGGCGGTGTTCAGCGAAGGGTTGCGGCGGGTTTGTGGAGTGAATTTGTTTGAGCATCCAACGTGGAAACGTAATCCGCGATACCTGTGTCTGGAGATGTTGCCGGGTGGGCGCGCGATCAACAATTATAATGACAATCATTATGATGGGGTGACGACCGGGTTCTGGATGTTTGTGTCCCGGAATACAGGGGATCAAACAGGGGCGTGGGTGTGGGATCATTTCAGTGGGCCGAGTGGGAGCGGGTCGTTTCATCGAGGTGATGTAACCGTGGAGTTGCCGTATCTGTTGCTGAACCGGGATCCGGATACGCCTGTGCCGGAACCGGAAGCGATGGGGATTTCTCCGGTTCATCATTTTGATAAGATCCATCACCTGGTGATGCGAACGGGGTGGGCGGCAGATGATTTGCACGTGACGTTTCAGTGTACGCCGTATGATCCAGATGTTCACGCACACGCGCAGGCGGACCGGTTGAATGTGACGATGTACGGTTTGGGCGAACGGTTGCTGGTTGATTCGGGATATGGTCTGGTGCCCATTGAAGGTAGCACTCAGGTGAAACGGATGGGGAAGCTGGGCGAGTCACACAATCAGGTGCAGATTGACGGTGTGGCACAGGAGGCAACACCGGTTCAGGAGGGGAATTGCAAGATTGATCGGTGGGAGCAGGTGGGCGATTGGGTGTGGGCTGTGAGTGATGCAACGGCATTTTATAAGGGTGCGCGGAGTGTGCGGCGGGCGGTGGTTACCCGGTTGGACAAGGAGGCGCCGCTGGTGTTGCTGGCAGATCTGGTGGTTCCGGAGCCGGGTGAGCATGGGTTTGAGTGGTTGTTGCAGACGGAAGAAGGGAATCGGTATGAGGTTGGAGAGGATGGCATTACGTTGATTGGGCATCGTACGGGTGCGCGTGTTCGGATTGGGCAGTGTGCGAATTTGCCGGTGGAATGGGGGCAGGATGTGTGGATTTCGCACCCGAGGTTGATTGGGTCGAGTACGGGGTCGTATCTGGTGGCGTTGACGGCGATTGGGAAGGTGGATTCGCTGAAGGCGGATGGGTTGACGTTGTCGTGGAAGGATTCAAGGGGGACGGGGAAGGCGACGGTCGAACTGGGTGCGATGGAAGATGGGGTTCCGAGTTCGTTGAGGTTGACGGTGGAGCCGGGTGGGCTGGCTTTCGAGGTGTAAACAGGTTCTCTTTTTTGCTGGAGGGTTTTATGAAGGCGTTATTCCTGGCGTTGTTGATGGTAGTGCCGACGGGAATTTTTGCGGGGCTTCCGGAGAGGGGTTCGCTGCCGCTGGTGGTAACGGTGGGGCAGGATGCGGGGGATATTCGGGGGAGTGACGATAAGGCGCTTCAGGCAGCGGCGGATTATGTGGAGCGACTGGGGGGCGGAGTGCTGCAGATTCTGCCGGGGGAATATACGATGCACAATGCGCTGCACGTGCATTCGGGGTTGACGGTGCGCGGATCCGGGAGCGCGACGGTGTTGAAGAAGGCACCGTCTGTGCGGTCGAAGCTGGCGCGGGATTCGGACTGGTATGAGCGGCAGATTTTTGTGGAGGACGCCACGGGGTTTCGCGCTGGGGGTGGGGTGATGATTCAGAGTAAGACGTCACCGGGTGGTGGATTTCAGTCGTTGCAGATGAATATTCTTCGGGTAGATGGGAGTACGCTGACGGTGGATGGGCGGTTGAATAAGAATTTCTGGTTGAAGCATGAGGCGTCTGCGGCCACGCTGTTTCCGTTGATTCGGGGGGAGAAGGTGAACGATGTGCGGATTGAGAATATTGTGCTGGATGGGAATCGGGAGGAGAACGAGGAGATTAACGGGAATTATGCGGGCGCGATTTTTATGCAGTGGTGCGACCGGGTGGCGATTGATTCGGTGGTGTGCCGGAACTATAACGGGGACGGGATCAGTTTGCAGGTGTGCGACGATGCGCAGGTGACGAATACGTTGAGTGAGAACAATGCAAATCTGGGGTTTCATCCGGGGAGTGGATGCCAGCGTCCGGTGTTCCGAAATTGTGTTTCGAGGGGGAACGGCCTGGGGTTTTTCTTTTGTTGGGGGGTGATGGATGGGCTGGTTGAGGATTGTGAGTTTACGGGGAATCTGGAGTACGGGGTTTCGGTTGGACACCGGGATACGGACAATACGGTTCGAAATTGCAAGATTAACGGGAATTTGAAGGTGGGGGTGTTGTTCCGAGAGGAGGAGACGGCGTTTTTCAGCGGACATCGGAATACGTTTGAGTCGTGTGAGATTCTGGATAATGGGGCGAAGGCGGAAGGGGTAGGGGTGGATATTCGGGGGGAGACGAACGGGCTGGTGTTTCGGGATTGCAGGATTGGGAATACGAGTGGAGATGTGCAGAAGGTGGGGATTCGGGTTGGGGCGAATGCGGGGGAGATTGTGAGTGAGGGGAATACGTTTGTGCAGGTGGGGGTGGAGGTGGAGAGGGTGAGGTAGGGAGGGCCCGGTTACATCAGAGTCAAAGGCGCCCCGCACCCGTGTGTCGCCGACCGACTTTTGTCTTCGCGACAAAAGTCGGCAAAAGCGCGCTCGCGGGAGAGGGGTGCCCGGCTTGCCGGGCGGGGTGAGGGCCAGATGTTTTGTTGCGTGCGGTAGGGGCGAACCTTGTGTTCGCCCGGCTGTTTCTATTTCAGTGAGAGAATGGGATTAAAAATAAGGAGCGTGTTCAGTGGAGACAGGGAGTTTGTTTTATCCGGCGGCGTTGATTGAACGGGCGAAGGTGAATGCGGAGAAGTATGGGTGGGCAGCGGAGATTCAGAAGGGGATTGTGGATGCGGCGGAGCCGTGGATGGGGTTTTCGGATGAGGCGTTGTGGGATTTGATGTTTGGGAGTACGATCAAGCGGTCCTGGATGGTGTGGTCCAATGGGCATTGTCCTGCGTGTAACGAGGGTGTGCCGATGTATGCGTGGAAGATTGATGCGTTGAATCGGCCCTGGAAGCTGGTGTGCCCGCACTGTGAGGAGTTGTTTCCGAAGAATGATTTTCATGCGTTTTACCGGTCCGGGCTGGATGGGCATGGGGTGTTTCAGCATGAACTTGCGGATCGGTCGTTGCTATTTAACGAGGAGCATCCGGATGGAGACGATCCGTTGCATCGGTTTGGCGTGGATGATGGGGAGGGGTATAGGGATGGAGAGAAGATCTGGTGGTTTATCAGTACGTATCTGATTTACGGGCAGTGGAAGCAGGCGGTGCACGGAGGGATCAAGAATCTGGCGTCGGCATATATGGCAACGGGGGATGCTGCGTACGCGCACCGGGCAGGAATTCTGCTGGATCGGGTGGCGGATCTGTATACGACGTTTGATTTTAAAGAGCAGGGGGTGATGTACGAGGGGCCGGGGCATGCGGGGTATGTGTCTACGTGGCACGATGCGTGTGAGGAGGCGCGGGAGCTGGCGCTGGCGTACGATCAGGTGCGGGATGCCATTCGGGAAGATAGGGAACTGGCCAGATTTTTGAGTGAGAAGGCGAAGGCGTTTCAGATTGGTACGGTGAAGGATACACCGGCAGATGTGATGCGGAATATTGAGCAGGGAATTTTGAATGATACGCTGGTGAATCACGAGCGTATTCGGTCGAATTATCCGCGCAAAGAGATTGCGCTGGTGACGATTCAGACGGTGCTGGGTTGGCCGGGGAACCGGGATGTGGTGTATGGGTTGATTGACGAGCTGGTGGAGAAGGCTTCGGCGGTGGACGGGGTGACGGGCGAGAAGGGGCTGGCGGGGTACTGTTCGGGGGTGATTCAGAGTCTGGCGTTGTTTCTGGAACGGTTCAGTCGGGTGGAGCCGGGTTTTCTGGGTGCGATGCTGGAGCGGCATCCGAAGTTGCGGCAGACGTATCGGTTCCACATTGATATGTGGTGTTTGCAGAAGTATTATCCGCAGGCAGGAGATACGGGTTCGTACGCGTGTCAGGTGAAGCGGTATATGGGAACGGGGTTTACGAAGAATCCGGGGTTGAATCCGTCGATGTACAGTTTTCTGCGGAATCTGTACAGGGAGACGGGGGATGTGGCGTATGTGCAGGTTCTGTACCTGGCGAACGAGGGTAATCTGGAGGGATTGCCGTACGATTTGTTTGCGGAAGATCCAGAGGGGTTTCAGAAAGAAGTGCAGAAGGTGATGGATGCGGAGGGGACGGAAATTCGGTTGGGGAGTGTGAATAAAGAGGAGTGGAGGCTGGGGATTTTGCGGTCCGGCCAGGGAGAAGATGGGCGGGCGGTGTGGATGGATTACGATTCAGGTGGGGCGCACGGACATCAGGATGGGATGAACCTGGGGTTGTTTGCGAAGGGGTTGGATTTGATGCCGGACTTCGGGTACCCGCCGGTGCACTATGGCGG
>JAQCGA010000373.1 GCA_027619145.1 bacterium
TGTGGGGCCGAGTGGGGCCGGGCAGTTTGGGAAGATGGTGCACAATGGAATCGAGTACGGGATGATGCAGGCGTTTGCGGAAGGGTTTGCAATTTTGTCGCGGAAGGAGGCGTTTGGGTTGGATCTGCACCAGGTGGCGGAGGTGTGGCGGCACGGGAGTGTGGTGCGGTCCTGGCTGCTGGATCTGGCGGCGCGGGCGCTGGAGGAGAACCCGGACCTGGAGGGGATTGCGCCGTACGTGTCGGATTCTGGCGAGGGACGCTGGACAGTGGCGGAGGCGATTGACCTGGATGTGTCTGCACCGGTGATTACGCTGTCTTTGATGGAGCGATTTCGTTCGCGGGATGAGAATGCGTTTGCAGACCGGTTGCTGGCGGCACTGCGGAACCAGTTTGGTGGGCACGCGATCAAGGAGGAGAAGTGAGATGCCAAACCTGGAGCCGCATCTGTTCGTGATTTTAGGAGTGACGGGAGATCTGTCGCAGCGCAAGTTGCTTCCGGCGCTTTATCATCTGTCCACGCAGGGAGTGCTGGACGGGGCGTGTAGGGTGCTGGGTGTGGGGCGGCGGGAGATGGATGACGATGGATTTCGGAGGTTTGCACGGGAGGCGCTTCGGGAGGCCGGGTTCAAGGAAGAGGCACTTTCGCAGTGGTGTGACCAGTGGTTACATTATACATCTCTGGGTGAAAGCGGGGAAGGCTATGATGTGCTGGGTGAACGGATAGAGGCGTTGGAGAAGGAGTACGGGTTTCCGGGGAATCGGGTGTTTTACCTGGCGTTGCCGCCAAAGGTGTTTCCAGGTACGATCCAGGGATTGGGCGATGCCGGGTTGAATCAGGGGCCGGGCTGGACGCGGCTGGTGATTGAGAAACCGTTTGGGCGGGATCTGGATTCCGCGCAGGCGTTGAATCGATTGGTGCATGGTGCTTTCGAGGAGTCGCAGGTGTACCGGATTGACCACTATCTGGGTAAGGAGACGGTGCAGAATCTGCTGGTGTTTCGGTTCGCCAATCCAATTTTCGAGTCGCTGTGGAATCGGGATCGGGTGGAGAGTGTGCAGATTACGGTGGCGGAGGATCTGGGAGTAGAGGAGCGGGCGGGGTATTACGATGGGGTGGGCGCATTGCGGGATATGGTGCAGAACCATTTGACGCAGTTGTTGACGTTGATCGCAATGGAGGTGCCGACGAGTTTTGAGGCGGATGCCATTCGGTACGAGAAAGTGAAGGTGCTGCGTTTGCTGGCACCACTGCGACCGGAGAATACGGTGCTGGGGCAGTATGAAAAGGGAACGGTGGGTAGGGAGGAGGTTCTGGGATACCGGGAGGAAGAAGGAGTTGCGCCGGATTCCCGGACAGAGACTTTTGTTGGCTTGCGGTTGGAGGTAGATAGCTGGCGTTGGCAGGGAGTGCCGTTTTATTTGTGGACGGGCAAGCGGCTGGGCCGGAAGTTGACGCAGATTGACGTGGTGTTTCGAAATCCGCCGGTGTGTTTTTTTCGAGCGTTTGACGCGTGTAATCCGCATCCTAATGTACTGCGGATTATGTTACAGCCGGATGAAGGATTCGACCTGTGTTTTGAGGTGAAGGCCCCTGGGGAAGAGATGGCGTTGGAGTCACAACAGCTTCATTTTGGGTACGAGGAGGCGTTCGGTTCGTTACCGGATGCGTATCAGACGCTGATTCTGGATGTGATGCAGGGAGATCAGACGCTGTTTGTGCATGCGGACGAGGTAGAGGCTTCCTGGCGGTTCTATGAGCCGCTGTTAACTGGAGACTACGAGGTGCATGGATATCCAGCGGGAACCTGGGGCCCAGAAGCAGCGGAACGGATGCTGGCGGAGCGAGGGCATATGCGGCAGGTAGAGTGAAGCTCAGTCGCGCGCGGGAACAGAGAGAATACGGGGGGTGTGGCCGGTGATTTCGAGCAGGTGTTCGATGTGGGCTCTGGAGATGACGAGAGTGCTGGTGTTGACTAGAGGGTGACATAGAACGGCATCCGCATTCCAGACGGTTTCGTCGATGACGAGTTCAACATTGTTTTCGGGGTCGTTGACGATGCCCAGGAGGGAGACGGCGCCAGGTTCCACACCAAGATGCTTTTTTAATCGTTCGGGAGAGGCCAGGCTGAGGCTGTTGAGATCCAGGAGCGTGGACAGGGTTTTAAGGTCCACGCTTTTTTCATGGGGTACGACAACAAGGACGTGGTGCCGTCCTTTTTTGTCGCGGAGGAAGAGGTTTTTGGTTTTTGCGCCAGGAAGCTGCGGGACCAGACGGTCGGCCTCTTCTACGGTGTACACAGCGGGATGGTCGTGGCGTTCGTATTCGATGTTGTGTTGGGCGAAGAATTGGTAGATGTCCATGAGGTGATCTCAAGGTAAAGGCGTAAAAGCGGCTCGCGCAAAGGCGCAAAGACGCAAAGGGAAAACCACTCGGATCGATCTTCTGGTGTGGAGCGTACCTGCCTGCCTGGTGATGGGCGAATAACAATTTGTCTGGTTTTGGTTTTCGTAGGGGCAGGCCCCTGTGCCTGCCCGGTTTTGTAGAGGCGAACCCTGTGTCACCTGGCATTTAGAAATCGGAGCCCGAACCGATCAACGCCAGGCAGGCTGGGTGATGTGGACGAAGAGGGCACGTTTGGGGATGACGATGGTTGTTTGGGTGCCTTTGTCTATGCTGCCCAGGTCACCGGCTTCGAAGTGAACCGGGTCCTGACCTTCCACGTGGATTTCGAGGGCGCCTTCGAGCATGTAGAAAACTTCGTTATAGTCGAAGGTCCATTCGAGGCGGCCAGGTTCGGTATATTCGGAGAATCCAGCAGAGAGGTTTTTGTCTTTGCCTACAATGGGATCGGAGGCCCGCGCGGAGATGCCGGGGATGTCCAGGGGTTGCAGGTTGCGGTTGGCGGGTTTGACAACGTGGACCATAGATAATCCTTTTCAGGTAAAAGAGGAATGCACCATAGGCAGTTGTGTTTTGCCCAGGTGCATTCATGTCTCGGAATTCTATCTTCGGATTCTGATCTGATCGTCTTCGACGATCCACAGGTGAGATTCAAGTGATTCGGTTGACAACCTGGGGATAAGACGCGAGATCGTATCCAGGACATAGGGCTTGTCCTGGCGTTTCAGCCGCAGGACGATTATTCCTGAAAATTGATTCGGTGGGTACGTGCGGATATCTGAGAAGTTCAGATCCAGCGTGATCAGGGATCTTTTTTCTTGCTGACAGATGGTACTGATTGCGGAGTCTTTTTCACCCCCCATGTTTTGTTCAAGGACGGTTGCAGCATCGTGACCCAATTGTCGAAGAAGGTCTGCCGTTTCGACGGGTAGATTTTCGTCAATCTTGAATTTCATGTCAGGGTAACGATTCGTTCACGGGTAAGTTCTGCAGCGTAGGCTATCGTAGCTTGAATGGATTCAGCGCTCAGAGACGGATAGCTGCGAAGAATTTCATCTCTTGTAAGACCTGCCGCCATGTTGTCGAGTACGACCGATACCATGACACGCGTATCTTTGATGCAGGCCTGTCCATGGCACACGGAGGGATCAACAGTAATATAATCTCGCCAGTTCATAAATTTGACCCTTCCCGATGATGAAATACGGCTATAGGAGCATTTTTAATATAGAGTATCTGGTGTTGAAACGCAATCCAGTGTACAGGAGTGAGGATCAGATGCCGAGGAGGTTCGGGATGTCGGCTAGAGAGCTGCATTCCACATCGGGTGCGCCGGGGAGGCGTTCGGGGCGCTGGTGAAAGCGGTTGATCCAGGCTACGCGCAGGCCAAAAGCAGAGGCACCGTGGGCGTCCCAGGCGTTGGAGGAGTGGAAGAGGATTTCTTCGGGGTGGACCGATAGGCGGTCGCAGGCGAGTTGATAGACGCGTGGGTCGGGTTTGAAGATGCCGATTTCTTCTACGGAGAGGATATGGTCCAGGCGGGATTCGAGGCCGCTGTTTTTAACGGCGGCTTCAAGCATGTGAGGAGAACCGTTGGAGAGGATGGCGGTTTGCAGGTCAGCGGTTTTGAGGTGGTCGAGTACGTCCGGTACGTCTGGGTAGGCGTCCAGGTGGAGGTAGGCTTCGATGAGGTCGGTGCGGAGGGTTTGGTCTTCGATGCCGGCGGTTTCGAGGGCGTAGTCCAGAGCATCCTGGGTGATTTGCCAGAAGTCGATGTGATGTTGCATGAGGCTGCGGAGCCAGGTGTATTCGAGCTGTTTGGTGCGCCAGAGGGTAGAGACCTGGTCCGCTTCGTCACCGAGGTGGGTGCGGTGTTTGCCTGCGGCGGAGTGTACGTCAAAGAGGGTTCCGTAGGCGTCGAAGACGCAGGCTTTGATGTTGGGGATAGATGGCATTGGGATGTCTCCAGAGGTGAGCGCGGGTACCGCGCCCTTACACGGGGTTTCCGTTGCGGAGGACGGGATAGCGGTCACCAAAGGGTTCGCCGGTGTTGACGCGGATGACGCCGGGGTGATGGTACTGAGGGACGTATCCGTGGCGAACTTCGCCGGAGGTGTTGGCGCCGCTTTTGTGGAGCATGAGGGAGCTGAAGATGGCAATTTGTCCGGGGGCCATTTCAACGGGGATGGCATTTTCTTCTCCGGTAAAGGAGGCGACGAGTTCGGAGTTTTCTTCGTCCCGGGTGTGTTTTTGCAGGCCCTGTTTGTGGGAGCCGGGAATGATCCAGATGCAGCCGTTTTCCACAAAGGTGCGGCTGATGGCGGTCCAGCAGGTGATGTATTCGAGGGGGTCGGTTTCGGTATAGCCAGAGT
>JAQCGA010000374.1 GCA_027619145.1 bacterium
GGTTTGCCCTTTTTTTTCTATTTGCTGATCCTACTCAGCCTGTGCGTCTTCTCACGTGCTCGTGTGGCTTCTGCCGGACCTCCGGAAGAGTTTCGAGGACTGTGGGTTGTGCGGCACGCGCTGACTTCGAAAGACCAGGTCTCGCGGGTCGTCCGAACTGCAGTTCAGGGGCGGTTTAATGCTTTGCTGGTGCAGGTAAGAGGCCGAGGAGATGCGTACTATCGGAGCCAGGGGGAGCCTCAGGCCGAGGAGTTGCCTGAGGAAGATCTTGGTTTTGATCCGCTGGCAGAGATCATTACGCAAGCACGTAGCGCGGGCCTGGAGGTGCATGCCTGGGTCAACGTGTACCTGGCATGGCATCCCACGCCCCGGCTTCCCCGGTCTGCAACTCACGTTTTGGCGCGCCATCCAGAATGGTTCATGGTATCTGCCGATGGAATTGATATGGGACAGGGGGACCTGGAGGGGATCGACCTTGTGAAACGGGGAGTGGAGGGGCGTTATCTCTCGCCAGGTGTGCCGGAGGTGCGGGGGTATCTGCTGGAGGTATTCGAAGAAATTTTGCAGCGGTACGATGTGGACGGCATTCATCTGGATTATGTTCGGTACCCGAATATACACTACGACTATAATCTCATCAGCCGTGCCGAGTTTTCCAGGCGGTACCATTTTGATCCTCTGAACCTGGTTGCTACCAACACGAAGCGTACTGTTCCGGTGGACCTTGCTCAGGGCCGGAAGGTATGGGAGAAGTGGCGTACGGACCAGGTAACCTTGCTGGTGGAAGGGGTGCATCGCTTGATCGCGCGTGTAAAACCCCGGGTGAAGCTCTCGGCGGCGGTGAAACCGGATGTTGAAGTGGCATACAGACAACACGGGCAAGATTGGATCCGGTGGATCAATCAGCAAATGGTTGATTTTGTTGTACCTATGTTTTACACTGGTTCTACCGAGCAGATTGGGGTACAGATGAAAACGGTTCAGCAATACGTAAAAAAAGGCCATCTTTATGCAGGTATTGGCGCCTATAATCAGTCGCCTCTGGCCACGGTAGCGCAGGTGGAGCAGGTACGTCGGATGGGTTTGAAGGGGATTGTGTTGTATTCGTACGACAGCTTGATTGAGCAACCCAACGCGCTGGACTTGCTCCGCGAAGGACTTTTCGAAACAACTTCGGTGGTACCGAAAATGATGTGGAAGCAAGGGGGGAAGGGTGCAGAAACCAAAACGAGGTGAACGGATTGTGCTGGATGTTCACGAGCTGGACGGTCGCGGAAACGGCCTGGCGCGGGTGGGCGAATATACAGTGGCTGTACGCGGTGCGTTGCCGGGCGACCGGATCGAAGCCCGTGTTCGACGCGTACAGAACCGGCGGCGCAGGGCGGAAGCCCGCGTTGAAGGGCTGGTCTCGGAAGGGGTGCCGCGTGTTGTGCCTCGTTGCTCGCATTTTAAGGTATGCGGCGGTTGTCTGTGGCAGGATGTTCCGTACGAAGCTCAGGTTCAACTCAAAACAGATATGGTGACAACCTGTTTGCGTGAGGTTGGGATTGAGGTTGTTCTGGACGAGCCGCTGGTTTCACCGGAACTTTATTATTATAGAAATAAAATGGAGTTCTCTTTTGGATTGTCGCCGGAAGGAGAACTCGAACTGGGCCTTCACATGCCCGGGCGTTTTGATCGCGTGTTCGATATGGAGGCGTGTTACCTTCAATCTGAGCAATCGAACCAGATTCTGGATCGGGTACGGCGGTTCGCACGTGCCCATGCCCACTCCGTATATCACTTGAAACGGCACGAAGGATTGTTGCGTTTCTTGACAATCCGGGAAGGCAAGCAGACCGGTGAGACGATGGTCATTTTGACGACATCGGGTGAGCCGTTCCCGGAAGCGCTGGAATTGGGGAAAATGCTAGAAGATGAATTTCCCCAGGTGCGTAGCGTAGTTCAAAGCATCAATCAGCGAAAGGCCCAGGTAGCTATTGGAGACGAGGAGAAGCTGTTGGCAGGCACCTCTACGGTACGGGAGGAACTGGACGGGTATCAGTTCGAAATTTCTCCGGCCTCGTTTTTTCAGACGAATACGTTTCAGGCGCAGCGCCTATATCGCCGGGTGGTGGAGCTTGCGGAGCTAACAGAAGATGAGCGGGTTCTGGATGTATACTGTGGTGCCGGTGGGATCTCTCTCTTTTTGGCCAGGCAAGCCCGCGAAGTGGTAGGAGTAGAGGTGGTGGAAGCTGCAGTACGGGACGCCGCCCGCAACAGTGCCAATAACGGCGTACAGAACTGTCAATTTGTAGCGGGTGCGGCGGAGGATCTCCTGCGGCAATTTCGGGCGCAAGGCGAGCAATTTGATGTGATGGTGACGGATCCGCCGCGTCCTGGAATGCATCCAAAGGCATTGGCGGCTGCATGCGAGTTGCAGCCTGGACGAATTGTGTATGTTTCGTGTAATCCGCAGGCGCTTGCCCAAGATTTACAGCAGTTCATAGCTGCGGGTTATGTGGTGGATTATTTGCAGTTGGTAGATATGTTCCCGCACACACCGCATTGTGAGATTCTGGCGAGGTTGCGCAGAGCCGATATTGTGCCTGAGAACTGAGCCTGTCCGATGTGTACACAGGATTCTACCGTGGCGCAAAATAAACCTGCTGTGCTGTTTTTCCCAGAATCCATTCTTTGTCTTCTGCTGTAAAGAAGGGGATCAGGTCCTTCATAATGACGAATTCAAAGAAGTTGGCGTAAATCATGCGCTGCGGGCCAAAGCGGTTGTAGATCCGTTCGAGAAAAGGCCACACATCCCGGTAGGGAGTGGATTGGCGAGAAGGGTTGTGCAGGGAAGTGCGGATGTACACATTGGGGTATTGGGCAAGATCCAGCAATGGGCCAAACCCTTCGCTGTCTGCTGCGGTGATGTCAATCATGGCAATGTGGTCAATGACCACGCGAACTCCTGGGTAGCGTCTTGCCATATCGGCAACCTGGTTAACCTGGTGGGGGGCCAGGAAGATGTTGAATACTGCCCCCAGTTCCTGTGCTTTTTCCCAGAGTGGATACGAGATGGGATCGTTCAACCAGAACACGCTTTTATTGTAAATTGGGCTGAGGCGCAGACCTACCAGCCCTTCCTCTTTGATGGCGCGTTCGAGGCGGTCGGGGTTTTGAGGGTCTTCGGGCGGGTAGAGCCTGTGCCCAACGAGCAGCCCAAGGCCTGCGAACTGATCTGGATAGGTTTTGACGCAATAACTGGTGTAGGCGTTGTTGCGCCCATAATAACATACGTGGCTGATCACGGTTTTCTGGATGCCGTACAGCTTCATTTCTGAAAGAATATGTTCTGCGGAATACTCGCTTTTCGGCGGGTTTCCCGGGCAGCTGGAAATTTCGGCGGTGATAGGAAAATGCGGATCGTGGATCACCCAGGCGTGTTCGGCTCCATTGATGACAGCAGGCCTTGCTGCGGTCTGTTTTGTTGGATGGGTGTTTTGGGGCATTGTGATTTTGCCTCCGTCTATACGTGATCAGTACGAAAAAGCAGAGCGCGAGTTTTTCAGGATCGCCCTCTGCTTTTGTTTTTTGGCCCGTACGGCAGATTTATTTTCGTTCGATAGAGATAATTTCGTATTTAAGCGTGCCCACGGGAACTTTGGCTTCCACTTTCTCGCCTACTCCTTTGCCCAGCAGTGCCCGGCCCACGGGCGATTGGGTAGATATCTTATTTTCTTCGAAATCAGCTTCGTCCGTAGAAACCAGCATATAACTAATCTTTTTGCCCGTTTGTTCATCTTTTACGGTTACGGTAGCACCCAGGTACGCTTTGTCTTTGGGCATCTGGCTTTCGTCTATAATTTCGGAGCGGACGAGTTTATCTTGCAGCGAAGCAATTTTGTTTTCAATAAATAATTGTTTTTCTTTCGCAGCATGATATTCTGCATTTTCACTGAGGTCTCCGAATTCTCGCGCCAGGGAAATGGATTTGATGACAGCCGGGCGTTCCTTGGTTTGCAAGCGTTCCAATTCGCTTCGAATCTTCTCATATCCTTCTTTGGTAAGATACACTCTGTCCATCGTGAATCTCCGATGTTTATTTCTTCCGCCCTGGGTTCACAAAAGGGCCCTTGTGATGAAAGTGAAAAGCCCATACAAAAAACCCCGGCGTTTCCTGAATCCGTGCGACATTGCCACCTGTCGTACGATCAAGATCCTTACGGGGATTCTCGTGTGGACTGTAAGATAATTAAAATTAAGAAGTTTTAGGATCAAAGTCAAGGTGAAAGATAGAAAAATGAGTTCGACATTTTCCAACGGCCGGGACTTTACCAATAGGTTGAAGCCTGGTTATCTGTTTTTCTGGTGAGGCCGGAGGCTATAATTTGACAAGGGCTGGCCGCCGTCGTATACTGTATGTTTCTTAGGTGTTTTACGAGAAGGCCGGGGCCGTTTGACCAGGGAGGTGTATGTATGGATACAGCGTTTATTCGAGGGATTATCCCTGCTGTTATTACTCCAATGACAGTCCAGGAAGAATTACACGAAGAGGGAATGCGCGATTTGCTTGAGGCCTTGATTCGGGCAGGGGTTCACGGAGTGTTTACCGTGGGTACGGCCGGAGAGTCCTGGGCGCTTTCTGTTGAGGAGAAGAAGCGCTTGTTCGAATGGACGGTTAGATTTACCGACCGGCGTGTTCCAGTATATGTTGGCACAGCAGCCAATACTACGCGGGAGGCCGTCCAACTTGCAGAATATGCCCAGGAGGCTGGTGTAGATTGCTTGTC
>JAQCGA010000375.1 GCA_027619145.1 bacterium
TCTGGAAGA
Organism: bacterium; assembly: GCA_027619145.1. Next base: position 10 of record JAQCGA010000375.1, read on the forward strand.
TGGCGAGCACGTGTTTGAAGTGGTTGCGACCGATGGAGCCGGCAACACGACGACTTCGTATTTGACAGTGACGATTGATACGGTGGCCCCGGAATTGGCTGTGGTTTTCCCCGCTGCTGGACAGGAACTGGATACGAATACGTTTACGCTGACAGGCACGGTTGTAGATCCGGACCCGGGTTCGGGTGTTGCGTCTGTGACGGTAAACGGTGATCCTGTTGATGTTGAAGCGGGTACCTACAGCCTGGATCTGGCGGATCTGGAAGATGGTGAGCACACGTTTGATGTTGAAGCGACCGACCAGACTGGCAATACGTCTACGACGAGTGTTACGTTTACAATTGTGACCAACCAGCCGCCGGTAGCTCACGCGGGTTCCGATACAACATGGGAATGTGGTGCCGCGTTGACGGAAGTGATTCTGAACGGGGAGCAGTCCAGTGATCCGGATGGAGATGAACTGATTTATACCTGGACCGGGCCTTTCACGGAAGGCGACGGCACGGTGGTCGGAGTGGAGCCCACGGTGACTCTGTCGCTGGGCGAGCATCTCATCACGCTGACCGTGGATGACGGCAATGGTGGCGTAGATACCGATGAGGTTATTGTCACGGTGGAAGATACAACGCCTCCTGAGCTGACGCTGAACGGCGATGACTTGATGACGCTGGAACTGGGCACTGCTTACGTAGAGCCCGGAGCAGTTGCTGTAGATATTTGCGAAGGGGACCTGACAGAGAATATTGCGATTGCCGGCGTGGTGGCTTCTTCTGAGGAAGGCGTTTATACGGTAACGTATTCGGTGAGCGACAGCCACGAGAATACGGCCACGGCCACACGCACAGTTCGCGTGGTTCTTACAACGAACAGCCACGTGATTTTGGCCACCAATAGTGTTTATATGAAATCAAAATCCGAAGCGCTGAGCGGTTTCATCTCCGTGAATGGATACGGCGAGCGTCCTTTCCTGAATTCCAATGTGGAACTGGTTGTTGGTTCTCAGGCCCATACAGCACAGGGTGTACGTTTGAGCGCTCCGAACGTGAAGGTGAAGTCTAAAGCGCGAATTGAAGATGCCGTGTATTATGAGGAGCTGGACGAAGCCCAAAATGCCGAGATCGCACAGAAGGTTCAGGTGGGTTCAGATTTCTGGCCTGTGGTGAACGAGCTTCCGGCCTTCGTAACGGGCACGCCTGGTTCTGAGGATGTAAATGTAGGATCCAGGGATGTTGTGACGCTGGATCCGGGCAGTTACGCCAGTGTCAAAGCAGGGAACAAATCTACTCTGATTTTCTCGGGCGGTTTGTATCATATCGCATCCTTCAAGGCTGGATCGCAGAGCAATATTTCTTTCGCAGCTGCGTGCACGTTGCTCGTGCAGGGGAGTTTTTATACCGGTTCCAAGTCTTACTTCGGCCCCGGTATTGGTGCTCCAATCGATGCATCTGACATCCTCGTTTATGTAGAAGGTGCTGGAAGTGACTACGGCGACGACGATGATGACGGCGATGATGACGGCGACGACGATGACGACGACGGTGGTAAGTCTGAGAAGTCTAAGAAGTCTAAGAAGTCCGAGAAGTCTAAGAAGTCCGAGAAGTCTGAGAAGTCCGAGAAGTCTGAGAAGTCTGAGAAGTCTGAGAAGTCTGAGAAGTCTAAGAAGTCCGAGAAAGACGATGGCAAGAAGGACCGTAAGGTAAAAACGGCAAACAACGGATCGGTGCCGAATAATAAAGCCGCGCAGATTGGCTCACAGGCCACGTTTAAGGCCAACCTGTATGTGCCCAATGGTCGCATCCAGTTCAAGTCGAAAGTGACTGCAACAGGGTCCTTCATTGGTCGAGACGTTGAGTTGGGGTCGCAGGCGCAGGTGATTCTGCAGAGCGGGTGGAATATCCCTGGTGTAATCTACGATGCTCCCGCTGCGGTGGTGCCGGTTGTGGCCGCCAAGCTGGCACCGGTTACGGAGCAGGTTGAGACGGCTCCAGAAGCCTTCACCTTTGGGATGCAGCAGAATTACCCCAATCCATTCAACCCGTCTACCACGATCCGGTATTCACTGTCTGAGGCCACCGATGTGCGGCTGGTGATTTACAATGTGCTGGGTCAGGAAGTTCGAATTCTGGTGAATACGGCACAGGCACCGGGTGCTCACAGCGTGGTTTGGGATGGGCGCGATGCATCGGGCCGGGGCGTGGCTACAGGCATGTATCTTTCCCGCTTGCAGGCGGGGCCCAACGTAGCCGTCCAGAAGATGATTTTCTCTAAGTAGGTAAATGGCTTTATTTGGTTGATCCAGGCCCGGCGAACAGTGGTTCGCCGGGCCTTTTTTATTGCCCAGGTCCCGGATTGATGGAACCAATAGGGATTAAATGCTGTCTTAAACCCATAGGCAACTCCTGTTCTTTGTGCGTAAAGATGGTTTGTCCTTGTGTAGATGGACAGAAATCCTATATTTTATCTTTTCGAGCGTCCGGCCCGGCGTCCTGGTATGGGGGAGCCGGGTTCTGTTTGGGAGTGCCGGGATGGCTTGTCTGAAAGGGTGTGTTGCTGAGCGGATCGGGGATTTTCTTGCCAACAGGTATACGGTGGCCTACGGGGTCGCTATCCTGCTTCATCTGCTCCTGTTTTTGTTTCACGCGACTATCAAAGAGGCTTTTGTAGGGTTGGACAGCTTACCTCCTCCGCCTACGCAGAGCAAGCCTTTGCAGTTCGAGTTCGTGGAGGTGCCAAACCAGGAGAAGGCCCCCAGGCCGCCTGAAAAGACGCCTCTGGCAGCAGACCGGAATTCTCGGGCCCAGGACCAGGCGGATCGTGCGTTACCGGAATCCCACCTTCCGTATAATGCGGGGTTGGCAGATACAAGAGATTTGAGAGAGACGGTTCCCGGCCAACGTGGTGACGAAGGGGCACAGGGCAGGTCTGAACAGGCAAAAGATAAAATTGAACAATCGGAAGACGCAGAGAGCCGGAACCAGGAGCAGGCCGAGCAAACCACAGATTTTTCCGCACGCCTCAGAGAGTCTAAGAGAGAAAACGAGAGATTGCGCCAGGAAGCTCTCTACGGCAGGCCATCGGTGCCGCCCTCGCTCCAGATGAACAATGTGCAGTCCCGGGCCCTGGAACAGGGCGGGTTGCAATTGAGTACTTACGATTGGGATTTTGCGCCGTATCTATCTTATCTCAAGCGTCACATTGGAAGCCATGTGTATCCTCCATCGGCTTTTTCGGATCTGGGTTTGATTGAGGGGCAAACGATTGTTCGGTTTAAAATCATGCGAGATGGAACGTTGAAAGATCTGGAAGTGATGGGGTACAAAGGGAGTGCTCTTTTACGAGATACGAGTCACAAAGCGGTTGTACTGTCCGCAGATTTTCGACCTCTGCCGGAAAGTTTTCCAGAACCGTATTTGGAAGTAACAGGGAGATTTGATTACACGGTCATACGGAATTTCAGGTAACCGGAGGAATCTTATGGGTTGGGAGCTTTTGGAACAGGGGGGACTGGTTATGTACCCTCTGATTTTATGTTCGATTTTGGCTGTGGCGATCACCCTGGAGCGGGCTGTTAGTTTGAAGCGCAGACGGATCATCCGGCCAGAGATTGTGAGCGTACTGGAAAACATAAAGGGGCCTGAAGATATTGGGCTTGCGCTTTCGGTGTGCAGTCAGTACGACGGGCCGTTTGCCCATGTGATTCGAGTGGGGCTGGATAACCGGCACTTGCCTCCGGATGAAATTAAAGAAAGTATCCTGGACCAGGGACGGCAGGAAATGGGTGCACTTTCGAAGGGGATGGTGGTGCTGGAAACGGTGGCCAGTGTTTCGCCGCTTCTGGGTTTGCTGGGCACGGTGCTGGGAATGATTAAGGTGTTTCAGCGGATTTCGGAAGTGGGCGTGGGCCAGGGGAACATGCTGGCTGGAGGGATTGCTGAAGCGATTCTGACAACGGCTGCCGGGTTGGTCATTGCGATTCCTTCTCTGGTTGCATACAACTATTTCAGCAGCAAGGCGGAAAGCCTGATCCTGGAGATTGAGAAATACGCCAATGGATTGTTGAAGAAGTTGAGGGGGTTCCAGGGCGGTGCACGGGGAGATTCGCTGGAGAAAGCGGGGGCATAATGCATTTTGCCGAGAAACCTCGACGGAGACCGGCCATTAACATTACATCTTTGATCGACGTGTTGTTTCTGTTGCTTACGTTTTTCCTGGTAACAACCTCTTTTATTGAAGAGTCTGCATTGAAGGTAGAATTGCCTTCTATGAAGAATGCCGACCGGGCACAGCAGGAGAAGCGATTTGTGCTGGAAATGGGTGCTGGTGGTGAAATTTTGTTCGATGGTGAAGCTCTGCAAGGCCCGGCCTTGGAGAAGCGTTTGGCGGAGAGCGCTGCGGAAATTAATGCGGCAGGCGGATTGGTTCTGCGTGCGGATCAGGGCATTTCACACGGGAAAGTCATGGGTGCTCTTGATCAAATCAAAGCAGCAGGTATTCAGCGATTCTTGATTGCGACAGAAGAGAAGCCTTGATGCAGGGGTTGTGCGGGTGGGAGGTGGGAACATTGTGAACGGGCATGCAAAAATAAGTAGCAAGATGCCCGTTCTTTTTTTATATTTGCTTATGTAAGTGATTATTTACTTGCTTGAAAAATCATCCTATATTTGTTGTTATCAAGCCTCAGGGAGGACTCATGCTTTTGGGTAGAAGCGTTGTCTGGATATGTTTGTTACTGGCGCTTGCAGCCTGCGGTGGGGA
>JAQCGA010000376.1 GCA_027619145.1 bacterium
CGCCTTTTCGGGACCGGCAGTAGGCATAGAGCATGGCGTGGTCTTCGGAAACCGGCTCAACGATGCGGCTGTCGGGGGGCTGGCTCTGCTCGGGATCGTAGGTGATTTCAATGCAGAGTCTGTGGTCAATGGCGTACTCGATAAGGGCGCGAATGTCTTCTGCGCGTGAGGCGGGGTTTTCGCCTGGAAAATGAAGCATGTCGTGAATGCCTTCATCCGAGGGAGGCCTCCGGAAGAGCGATTCGAACGCATCTCCGTACCTGGACAGAAGAGATTGGCGTTCCTGCTCGGGTATTTTTCGGAGTCCACGACGGAGCCGTCGGAGGAGCAAGTGGATGTCTTCCAGAGGATCTTCTGATCGTTCACTGAGGGTTTTTAATGCGGTTTCCAGAAAGCCAACCAGGTGCGAAAGTTCATTGCTCCGAAAGATCACCGGGTGAGGCTCGTCTACGGTGTCTGAAGTCGGATGGGACAGTCTGGGCATATAGCCCTGTTTGCGCAGGGTCTGGAACAGAACTTCGGGCCGGGTTGAATGGTGAACGCCTGCGGCAAGAGGAGAAATACGTTCGCCCAGGCACTGAGCCACGCGTTCTTGCGCGTAGAGTTCGTCCAGCAAGGATTCGTGTTCTACGGTTACATAGCCCGGCACCGGTGTAATTTCAATTTCCCCGTGTTTGCTTTCGCATTCCCGGATAAGAGCATCCACTATGTCAGGAAGACCGGTTGCGCTGTGTGTTTTGAGGAATTTGCGAATGGCATCGCCGGACAGGCTTCGATTCATTGCCCGTTGCAGGCTATCGCGGGAGATGAGAAAGCGGGCCATGACATCCATTTCTTGCGGATCGGCCAGGCCGAATAGTTCAAGGTAGCAGGTTTTGAGAAGATCCGGTGGAGCCAGGACGTCCAGGTTGGGTTGCAGAATGAACTGGACATCCGGATGTGGGCGTACTTCGTCTGGATCGGGATGGCCTTCAAGCAAAGCCGCGCCTGCGGAGGAGACCTGAAAGGCCGCTTTTCCGTTTTGCTGGAGCGGTTGGGCGAACGTTTCCGGGTTGCCGGTACGTACCAGGCCAATCCACATCAGAGCGCCGCGTAGCATCCTGCGGAGGAGCTCATCGGCGCTGGCACCGCCTGCGGCAAGGGTTCGTCCAGTAGCGGGTTGTTCGGCCAAATACCGGAAGGCCTCGGATGTGCGCGTGAGGAGGTCGTAAAACCGGCTGTACGCGATCCACTGATCCCTGGGACAGCGCAGAAGAGCCTGCAGTACGTCCCGTCGCAGGGCTTTGAGTTCGTCCATGCGGGCTTTCCGCCCAGAAGCTGAGGCCCGGTCTGCAGTCCATTCGTTCCAGCGTTCTGTTTCTTGCCAGAAAGCCAGCAGTGTTTTTCGGATTTCGGAGCCGTCGTCCAGGCGGGCGGCCGCACTTTTCTCTATCGTCCAGGTGCGGCCTTCGGTTTGTAGCAGGCCGGAGCTTTCCGCAAAGAGGAGGAGGAATTCGGAATATCCCGGGTCATCATCTCCACGGTAAAAACGACGTGCTTCCCGAAGTTCGCCTCGAGCTACGCCACCCCGTTTGAGCATGCGGGGGCGTTTTTGGAGAATAAATCCCAGCAATGTTGCCAGGTCCTGAAGCAGATGCGGCCGGTTGTCCCGAATGGTAGATGGGGGAGCTATTGCCTCGTCGAGATTTTCTTCCGGGTGACTTTGGAGTTGCCCACCACGCGTATCGGCCAACTCCTGAATGGCCATCCTCAAGTCGGCTGCCAACCGGATGGGTGTGTCTGGCCCTACGCGGTCTGTTTCCAGGAAGAAAATGGGCGTTTTCCAGACCATTTCGTCCACTTCTCGGAGGACGCTTTCTCCCAGTTGTTGCTGGATCTGGTTGGAGGTGGCCGCTGAATTTCTTAACACCAGGTCCAGGATGGCCCGTTTGTTTTCTGTGAGGCTGTTCAGGTATTCTTTGAGGCATTCTGGATCCAGAAGGCAGGTACGAATTGCTCGAACGACAAAAGGGCGGCGGGTGTCTTCGGGCAACACATCCAGGGTTTTGGCAAATGCTCGCAGGATGCCGATGGAGGGAGATTTCATGGCCTGTCGTAGCCTGCCGGAATGGTTCTCGGGAAGCTCGATGGATTTCAGCACAGGTTCCGGGATGCCCACCAGAGGAGTTGTTTTCCCCAATGACTCGGGATCTTCAAATGCGAGGCCTGCGTCTGAAGCGGCGTTTAAGAAGGTTTGAAATTTCCGGCTGCGGCCCCCGCCCAATTCGTGGACGGCTTCTTCCACCAGGAGTTCCCCGCCTTCTGCGGCCAGGTTGCAGACAAGAGCCCGGTGACCCGCACTCAATGTACCCAGCCGTTTCTGGATCTCTTCCTGGCGGGTGAGTGACGTGCACAGGAGATCCACCAGGACGGTTTTGTTGCCTTTAGGGTCCTGTTGGAGGCCGGTTACAGAGGCAATGTGACGGAGTTTATCTACAGATTGCAGGCTCAGAATCGCTCGAAGCTTCATGGGATACACAAGGTTGGGAATGAAATGGGAAGGACTTCTGCGGAAAAGCGAATGATCCTGCGGCTGGATGCGATCAGGCTTCCGGTGGTTCGATGTCTACTGAATGATAAATTCTGTGAGATAAACCTCGAGAATTTCACCCGGGATGTCGTTGCGTCGCAGCAGGGCTTCAATTGAGAACTTGATCTCATCCTTGATAAACTCGCGGTCTTCCGGGTCGTCCATTTCGCTAACCGTTTTGCCACCCAGAATCTGCAACACAATGTCGCGCAGGTGCGGCTGCCGGAGTTCGAGTTCCGAAGTCAGGTTAGCGGGCGACACGCCCAGAGAAATTTGAGCACGCAAGAAACGTAAGCCTTGCCCATCAGACGTGTCAGCCGGATTGATCAGAAATTCTCCCAGGCCCTGATACACACGTTCAGGTACGTCGCTGATGGGAATATCGGCTTTGACTTCTTCAAGGGTTTCTAGCTGTGGGCCCATCAAGCGGCGAACCGCGACCTGGTCTACGAGGATGTACGCGACCACGGCCTGGCCAAAAACCACCAGGATCACCAGAGGCATGTATCGATTCATATGCGCCGATGGAGGTGTGGGGAATTGAGTGGGTACGTCTACAACTTCTTGTATAGCCTGTGGATAAAGCATCAACAGTATAGACTATATTGAAGGTCTTGTCAAGCACTTAACCTGCGCCTACGCCGGGGTGCGTATATATAAAAAAAGCCGCAGGTGTTGAACACCTGCGGCCCGATCGGGAAACGACAACCAGCTTCAGATACCCCGCCTTTGAAACGTTAGATCCCGGCGGCGGCGGGAACCGACGGGCCGTCCGATTTCTCCGAGCGGCCGCTACCTGCCGTGTCCGGCAGCAGGCGCATAGAACGCTCCGGACGGCTCTTATTGCAGCAGCGAGAGTGCATTTTGCGGGATGGCATTGGCCTGAGCCAGGAGCGCCGTGCTCGACTGGACCAGAATCTGGGCTCTTGTGAAGCCCGAAACTTCTTCGGCCACATCTGCGTCTCGAATAGAAGACTCGGAAGCCTGAAGATTCTCAATGGCATTCTCCAAAGATCGGACCGTGAATCCGAGTCGGTTCTGTACAGCACCCAGGTCCCCGCGTTGCTGAGCGACTGTACTGATGGCCAGGTCCAGGGTGGAAATTGCGGAGCGGCCGCTTTCCAGGGTGCTGATGGAGATGCCCCCGAGGTTCATTTTGGGTCCTGTGGCTCGCATATCGGAGATGCTGACTTCAAAGCGGTCCGAGGCCTTATTGTCTGGTCCAATCTGGAGTGACCCACCCGCACCTGCCTGAATCAGCAAGACCGAGCCGTCTAACTCGCCGTCCCGGTAGCCGTCGCTGGCCGGCACGAAGTCGGTGGCAGTTCTGGTCCCGCTGAGGGTGAGCTGGATTCCCAGGCGATCGAAGTTGGCTACAATGCTACTGCCGGTGGCTACAACGCCTCCGGTGCCGGCATCATTATCCAGGGCCGGGCCAATGTCGATGGTTTGGGTGACGATCCCATTGCCCAGTGTAATTTCGTTATCTGTATTGGACGCGTCTATGAAGACGTATGTGCCCGCTCCTGCCGCTGTGATAGAGACATCTACCACACCTGTGGTGCCCGAAGCCAGTGCGGTGGAGACTGCCGTGTTCTGGCTGACGGTGTTTCCGAATCCAGACAGCAGACTGGTGTTGTTATAACTCGTAGATGTGGCGATTCGGTCAATCTCGGATACGAGTTGCACCATTTCGGCATTGAGCGCGGAACGGTTGCTGTCGTTGAGCGTGGATGACGAGGACTGTACAGAGAGTTCGCGCATCCGAATGAGCATGGCACTGACTTCGTTGAGCGCGCCTTCTGCCGTCTGGATCAGGTTCGTACCCTGTTCCGCATTTCGCACGGCCTGGCGAATACCGCCCAGTTCGGCGCGCATTCCTTCTGAAACGGAGAGCCCTGCTGCGTCGTCTGCTGCGCGGTTGATGCGCAGCCCCGACGAGAGGCGCTCGATACGCTTGGACAACTCTCGATTGTTAATCATGAGTTGTCGCCGCGTATTGATGGCGATGATATTATTATTTACCCGAAGTGGCATTGCGAAACCTCCTTGTTTCGGTCACTTCCCGATTTGCGGATATATCCTTACCCGCTCGGCCGGCTGCCCGCCGAAGACCCGCCGGATAGGGTCGTGCGCAGACAGCTGGTTCTTGCCTTATT
>JAQCGA010000377.1 GCA_027619145.1 bacterium
GAAATGACAACGTGATCAACGGTCCCCCTATGGGACACAGTGAGGTACACCGTGCCCGGAGCCTCCTTGGTTCGAGTCCGCCGAACGATGATACCAGGAGGAGATGAGCCCTTGTACGGGTAAAGCACCACCGGGAGATCGTCCACCCTTTTTGCCCCGGTTGTCATCTGATCCAACGAAACCCAGTCGATTTCTTTGCGGCCCGAAGAGGAAACACCGCCCAGATGTGCCATGCCTTTACCCTGTCGGATGCTAACCACATCCGGTGTGACCGTAAGCAAGCCTGCAGCTTCGGAAGAAAAAAGAGCTGTTCCACCTCTTTGTAAGGGGAAAGGTGAATGCAGCACAAACGAAGCCTTTCTACTGTGCGTTGTAGAAGAAAACGTATCGTATATCAGAAAGTAAGGACCCGCATCGGGGGCCTCTTCGCTCGCCTTCACAAACAGAAAATGCCTCCGATGCCACACGCCCAGTGACTGGTAGCCCCTGTGTTCTGCAGAGAAATAATCCATTCCGGCCTGGCTGCTCCAAACAGGCTTCTCCCCGGTGGCCGAACTCCGATCGAGATTCGATTCCTCAAAAACCATCATGTTGTGCGCCTGCGACGTAATGTACCACGGCCGGTGCAGCGGATCGTCGTAACTAACTCCAATTCCCGCATCAACCGCCATGGCTTCGCCGTAGGCAAACAATTCAAAACTCAGGACATCTGCATGCGAATGCCCTCCGCCAGAGGGGCCATAATTGATCACCATGTACGGGCTCTCCCGCGTCCAGTCCTGGCGCATAACAGCAAATCCCGAAGGTCTGAAATCTACCGATGTGCTGGACGGCGGGGTCACCGCATCGTTCACATCTGCACCCAGAATATTCTTTGCAACCCAGAGGAGATCCGGCCTGTTAAACCCACGCCCTCCTTCTATAAAAATGCTGGCGTCAAACTTTCCGCGTCCACCGTCGTTCACGGCAGGTTGAGTACCCAGCGGGCTGAGCAGGTACATCCAGTGCGTAAGAGTCCGCTCAAGGGGCGGCCGCAATTCTGCAACCAGCTCCTCGTGGCCACCAAATTGCTCCATCAGATAAGCCAGATTGCGTGGGTCCCGGTAAACAATCGTAGAATAACTCGAAGGGCACCGCTCCGAATGACACCCATCTTCGTACAGATCTCTTGCCAGGTGTTCCTTCATTCTGTAAACACCCAGAGATATCCACTTTTTCGATTCTTTGAACTCCGGAAGATTCAGCCCCAATTCGGCCAACGCATAAATGCCCATCACCTGCCAGTTGCCCGAACGGTACCCCTCTTCCTCCAGTTCGTGCAACCACCGTGCGGACCCCAAAAAATTCTTGAGCATCCGTTCGTGGGTCCGGCCGGACAAACGATTTCGATTCAGGCGATAAAAATCCAGAAAAACGCGATTACGAGAAGCCCCCAGACCCAGCTCGTACCAGATGGGATCCAGGTGTGAAAACCCACCGACCACGTTATCGCGCTGCTCATACCACTGGTTAAAAAGTTCATCGAATGCATCCAGATACCTTGTATTTCCTGTCCCCAGATAAGCCCAGAGTAATGGCGTGGACCAACCCCAGTAATGAAATCCATATTTTCCGCTCTGTCCATACTCTGCATTAAAATCAACCACAGGACCGTGCTGGATGGTCACACTGCCCCATCCGGTAATATTGTGAGCAACCACCCGGTCAGCAGCAGACACGTAGGACGTGCCGGAGAAAACGCGCCTGGCCTCTTCTACGGTGTAAAAAGGGTTCCCGGAGTTCACATAAGCGAACCCGGGCCGGGTGTCCCAGTACGTTCCCCAGGCAGCGTAGGCCGCCTGATAATCCTGCCGCGCGACCGCACCCTTGACTTCCTCCAGACCGGGGTACTCCAGATCCACTGCCGCAAACAGATCCGCGTCGGAAATATGCTTGATCTGTTGCTGAAGATAGAAAGAGTCTTCCCGAAGATCTGACTGCGTTGCACCAAAATTCGAGGCAAATGTCAAAAAATCCGAAAACCCAACCTGCCCATCGCCATCCAGATCAAACCTGGCATCAAATCCACTCTCAGCCTGAGAGGTGCCATAGTGCTTGGCAAAAACAATGAAATCATCAAAATGAACCTCATTGTCCCCGGTGAAATCCCCTACCACAGCAGCCAGAACAACGGATAGTGGCAGGAGGGCAATAAGAAAGATCGTAAAGCTCCTCCAACCTGAACACCCCGAGATCATCTCGTACTCCTTCAAAAAAAACTCCGCACCACCTTCTCAGACGAACCATCACACCGGGTTCACCATCTGAGATCAACACCCCATGATCTCGACGGAAAATCACCGGCCGGGCAACGCAACCCGATCCAGAATACGTTGAAAATTCTCCGCCAGGATTTTCTTCCGAACATCCACGGAGAGATCCGCCCATACAACCCACCCCAATTGTTGCCGGGGGTCTCGCATGGGCGCATCCGTCCCAAACCGCACATGATTCTCATCCGTTGCTTCTACCAGAAATTCCACCACATGGTTGGTCACCGGCGTCAACGTAATCTCTGCATACACATTCGGGTGCGCGCAGATACAAGCCGCAACTTCCTCGGCAAACGGATAACTGCCTCCCGAATGCGCGATCAGCCAGCTCACCTCCGGAAACCGTTCGGCCAGCCGCCCCACACCAGCCACACCACCCGTATGCCCGGCCACATGCATCAAAGCGTACAATTTGTGCGTATTCCCAAACTCCCACCAGGGCGTAAACCGGTCATCTTCATAATTCAGATTCATCCGCACATAGGGTTTCATTCCCACAAACCCCTGTTCCATGTACCGCAACTGAACTTCCGCTTCCATCTCCTCCGGTGACATATGCGTGGGATCAATGACCGCCACCCCGTGAATCTGCCCCGGAAACCGTTGCATTGCCCGCCAGACAATCTCATTTCCGTCCTCTGCATCGGTACACACCGGTGCATTCCAACTCATCATCGCCGTCCGGTCTATCCCGCACCAGGCATTCAGCTCAAGCATTTTCTCAGCATCGCCGTCCAGCATAATATAATTCACGCCCGCTGTTTGCCCGCCCTCGTGCAACACGTGCGAATGTGCATCCAGCACCGGTACGGACAAGGGGCGGCCTTCTCGCGCATCCGCCAAAATCGGATCGTCCGCCCGTTTTCGTGCACTGGCGCGGTCGGGACCCTGACCTCGCAAAAGCCGTTTTAAATTCCCACCTGCAACCTTGGCTTTCGACACATCCGAAATCTGAGCGTAATCGATGTACAGGCGGGCGGCACCAGGAGACTTTTCGGTTCCTCCGGTACCAAATAGCAACCGCTCATCTCCAAAATCTGCCACGTACGTTTCAATTCCTCTGTTGATCTGATAAGACGAAAACTCGATGTGCAAATTCTCGTGCAATTGCATCAATCGATACACGTGCCGTTGTTGCGGCCAGGAGGGGTCCGTTAAGAGTACCGGCAACCGAGGATACCGGGACAACACATTGTGAAACACAGTAAAAATATCCGGCGTGCCCCATCCTACTTCCAGCAACGTCAAAATCCCGTGTGCCTGTAGCACTTCAAAGGTAGGCCCCATCACTTCCGGGTGTAGAGAAAATCCTCCGGAAACCAATCGTACGGCCCGCACATCGGCCTCTTCCAGCGCCTGGACCAATTCATCGCCAGACCTGAAAAAGCCCGGTTCACCCAGCGGCGTGATGCACCAGACCCCAAACAACCGATCTGGCGACTTGTTCAATTCCGTACCCAGACGGGCGTTTCCATACATCGAGTCATAACTCTTCGCCAACCCATGGACCACAAGAGCCCCGGAAATCTCAGAGAGATCCATATCTTCCAAAAGTTGTTCCGTAGTCCACCGCACCCTGGGGTGCTTCATCGGCCGCTGCCCAACAGTTGCGTGGCAGTCAAAGTACATAAGATCCGCCATCTCTTCCTCCCTTAAAACGCTTACTTGTTCCTTTTCAGAACATAAATTGAAGGCTTCAGCCCCCCCAAATGAATCGGAATCTCTCTCACCAGTTCAAACGAGACACCGCCGTCATTGAGGGCTTCGCGCATTGCATCTCGGTGATCGCATAAAAGCACCGCGTGCCTTCCCGGCCGCAACACCCGGTTCAATTCCTGCAGCAGGGTACCCAGTGCTCCTGCCCCGCTGAACACCGTCTTCTTTCCGTACGGTAAATTACACAGCACCTTATCCACAGACGCAGTATCCAGCGGAAGCTGTGTCGCATCCCAACGCGCAAGATGAACACCTACCTCTCCTGCCGCAGCATTGGTACGGGCCGCCTCCAGAACCTGGGCCTGCATGTCCCCCCCCAACAAAGTAGCGGGCTCGAACGCAATACCGGCTTCCAGAAGCGTCGTTCCACTTCCGCACATGGGGTCCAGACACACATCCCGCTTTTCCACACGCGCAAGAAACGCCATACAGTACCCCACCGTACTTTCCAATCCACCCGGCACATTCTCCACGCGGTACTCTCGATCGCGCATCCTTCTCGGTGAGAGTTGCAGCCCCAGCACAGCATTCTTTCCGTCCAGATGCAGGTGAAGGCTGTACGGCATACCCTCTCCTTCGGTTGGAATCCCGTACTTTGCTTCCACAACAGTCTTTACCACCTGGTGCAACTCGCTTGCTGAAAACCTGTGCGACCGCCCGCCAGTACAGGTCAGTTTAAACCATG
>JAQCGA010000378.1 GCA_027619145.1 bacterium
GCAAGCCGAAGGAAAACAACGTACAGGAGGATCCAGGCACTCATGGCTGTAACGGTGTCTGTCAGAGAACCATACAGGGGGTTTTATGGCAACGGATAGCGTGGCTGTAGCAGAACAGATCGAGGTCTTGCCACAGCGGCTGCTGGGCCAGACCGGCGAGCAGGTGCCAGTTCTGGGGTTGGGAACGGCCCCAGGAGGAATGGGGCTGGACGATGCGGATGCGGTGAATCTGATCCACCGATCCCTGGATCTGGGGGTGACCTACCTGGATACGGCACCGGCCTATGAGCGGGCACAGAAACAGGTGGGGCAGGTCATGGTAGAGCGGCGTGAGGAAGCTTTTCTTGTCACCAAAACCCACGCGGCTGAGGCGGAAAAAACGCTGGAAATTCTTGAGCAGAGCCTGGAAGATTTGCAGACAGAGCAAGTGGATCTGGTTTTTGTGCATTCTCTGGGGAGCCTGGACGTAGAACAGGTGCTGGCACCGGACGGTGCCCTGGCCGGGTTGCGCGAGGCACAACGACGGGGTTGGACCCGGTACATTGGTTTTACAGCGCACAATGCCCCCTGGAAGGCTGCGAAAGTACTTGCCGAGGCCCAGGTGGACGCCGTGATGCTGGCCATGAATCTGGCAGACCGATATACGTATGGGTTCGAAGAGGACGCGCTTCGGCTTGCCCAAGAGCGGGGTGTGGGCGTAGCGGCGATGAAGGTGTTTGGGGGAGCCCCAGGGATGAAGTACGACAAGCCGACCCATTCGGCACTTGCAGAGCACGGTCACCAGGACCTTCGGGCCGCGTTTCGATACGCGCTGGGTCTGGAGGGGGTTGCCATTGCAGTTGTTGGCATGTATTCCGAAGCTGAGCTTGTGCAAAATATTGAGTGGGCACGTAATTATGAACCCCTCGACGGAAAACAAGCCGAAATACTGGCCGGCCAGGGGCGAACAATTGCCGCGGACTGGGGTGAGCACTTTGGTGCTGTAAAATAAAAACTGTTGTTGTATTTTGAGCATTGTATATCTGCTAATTATTTGTTGTGGAGTAAATTGTACTTGTTTCTTGATTGTTCTCTGGAGCCGGAATCATTTTGAAAGGGGCCTGTATCTGCCCTCGCAGATGGAGAGTGTTTTTATGAAGTGGTACAGGTCGGTTTTCCGGTTTGTGGGGGTATTGGGTTTGCTGGTGGCGTGGGCTTGTGGATCGGATACGCCAACAAATAGCTCGGGGCCAGAGTCGTTCAGTACTGCAGGACCCATGCTTCAACCCAGGATGAACCACAGCGCCACGCTCCTGGCCAACGGGAAGGTGCTGATCGCGGGCGGCGTGCAAACCCTTTCCGGAGGAGCGGCTGGCCGGCTGGCCAGTGCAGAACTTTTCGATCCAGTCGAAGGCAGGTTCCGGGCCACAGGGAGTCTACCCGAAGGCCGAGCCGAACATGTTGCGACCCTGTTGGAAGACGGGCGCGTGCTACTTGCCGGAGGTGGCGGGGTTGAGCTGGTGTTATACGAGCCAGATCCAGGGCGGTTTATCCGAACTGGCGTGCTGAGCCAGATCGAGACCGTTCGTGCGGTTGTGCGGCTACAAGATGGCCGTGTGTTGTTGTTGGGAGACAGGATCTCGTTTGCAGAGATTTATGATCCAGTCAATAACAGGCTTCTACGGATTCAACCCGTAGGTGCAGCCAGGGTAGGTCATTCTGCCAATCTGCTAAGCAGTGGCGATGTGCTGATTGCCGGCGGCAATGTGGATCTCGCAGAGCGATATAATCCCGAAAGCGGGATGTTTCTGTCTGCTGGCAGGCTGGAAGTAAATCGCTTTGGCCATACTGCCGTATTGCTGTCAGATGGTCGGGTTCTGATCGCTGGCGGGAGCACTCGGACAAACGATGGGCTATATACACCTGTAAATCATGCGGAAGTTTTTGAACCTGTTAGTCTTTCATTTTCTGTAACCGGGCGTATGGGCGCACAGCGTTTTGGGCATACTGCAACGCTGTTGACCAGCGGCAAGGTGTTGGTTGCGGGTGGATCGCCAGCAGAAAATGAGGTATACGATCCACAAACCGGCCAGTTCCAGTTTGTCAGTGGAACAGGAGGTCAGCTCAGAGGTGGATTTACGGCAACACGCCTGCAAGATGGTCGTGTACTGCTTGTGGGCGGCCTGAATCAGGCTTTTCTGTTGCGGTCTGAGGCTCTCTTGTTCAACCCGTAAGAGAAGCGCGATCTCTTTTTTTAGCAGGCCGCGCGTGCGCGGCTTTTCTGTTTTAGAATCCCGCATCATGCATCTGAAACGGCGGTGCGTGTGGGAGAACCGAAAAAACAAAAGAAAAGCCCATCCGTTGAGCGCTTGATGCTTGCATCCCTGGCCCAAAGTGCGTAGATTGACTGGCTCGAAAATTCACTCGCTGTATATTTATCCTTTCCCCGAAGTTTACTATGCCAAACTCAGAAAAGCAAGTTGCCCCGGCCCACGCAGCTTCCGTGGCCCCCGATCTGCAATCCGATGTTGCAAAAGTGCGCCGCACTGTGGTTTTGCTTTCGGTTATTACCCTGATCCTGGCCTGTATTGCAGCCACCTCCCTGGAGTTTCGTTCCCGGTCTGCACATATGGCCATGGCCAATTTGCCGCTGGCTGTTTTGCTTCCGTTTGTATTCTGGTTGCTGGCCAATGCGTTGCTCAAGCGGTTTGTTCCCCGGTTTTCGCTCCGGTCTGCTGAATTGCGCATGTTGCTGGGAATGCTCTGGGTGGGCGGTTCGTTTGCGGGGTATAACTGGATTACGCAGTGGGTGGGTGCAATGGCCGCGCCCCGGTATTATGCTTCTCCTGAAAACCGCTGGCAAGAGTTAATTTTTGAGTATCTGCCGTGGTGGATGTTTCCTTCCAATTTCCCGGGTGTGGTCGAAGGGTTTTATCTGGGAATGGAAGAAGGGGCTGCAACGCCCTGGGGCGCCTGGTTGGGGCCCATTTTTTGGGCGGCATCTGCCGGGTTGGCCATGACCGTTATGGGCCTGGGGCTGACGGCGGTGTTTCAGAAGCAATGGGTGCAGCACGAGCGGTTGACGTATCCGCTGGCCCAGGTGCCACTGGATCTGACCGAAGGGTTCGACGGGAAGCGAGGCTGGCCTCCTTTTGTTCGGAACCGTCTTTTCTGGGTCGGTTTTGCGATCGCTGCGATTCCGTTGCTGTGGAACCTGGTGGAATACTGGGTTCCGGCATTTCCTCGGATGACCATTTTTGATGCCTATTACGCGGTCAGCGGGCCCCGGGGAGCGGTGCTTTCGCGTTATTTGCAGCCGTTTTCTTACCGTCTGCTGCCCACGGTGCTGGGGTTCACCTTTCTGTGTGATCTGAATATCCTGTTCAGCATCTGGTCGCTTTTCTTGGCCGGGCAGGCCGCTTTGTATGGAATGGCACGGGTTGGCTTCTCTGTGGGGCTCACCGGACAGGAAGCCAAGCCTGAAGCGATTATGGGACTGTTCACCCACGGGGTGAGCATGGGACTGGCCGTATGGACGCTCTGGGCTGCCCGAGGCCATCTGAACCGGGTGTTTCAACAGATGTTAAACCCTCCTGTTGCCGAAGAGGAATCAGAAACGGTGATTCTGGCACCGCGCCTGGCGCTTCTGGCTATTCTGGGTGGAGCACTCTACATGGTATTCTGGCTCCACCAGACCGGGTACGATTTCTGGATCGGGGTGGCCTGGTTGATCCTGTTCTGGGCCAGCATCCTGGTGGTGATGAAGTTTCTGGCCGCGAGCGGGTTTGCGTTCCTTTTTCCGGATTTTGGAACGGGGGTTCTGGATATTTCTCTGGGGGCCAGTGCGATGTCCGAGTCCACTTTGGTGAGCATGCGCCTGGTGAACTGGCGAATCCTGTCGGGCTGGCGTTTGCCTGCTGCACTGCCTCACGTGGCAAGGCTGATGGGGGCAGGGAGGAACATCTCTGGATTGGTGCTGGCCGGGGTGGGCATTGGACTTTTGGCCTCCATTCTTTATACGGTGTCGATTTGTTATGAAGAAGGAGGAAGCTCGTTTCAGACCTGGTCTCTTGTGGGCGCTCCGGTGGGGATGTACGAAGGGATTGCCAAAGTGATAGCGGATACGGACCGTTCGGTTGCAGACCCGGAGAAGCTTGCGGTCTGGGCGCTGGGTGGGCTGGTTGCCGGTGCATCTTTGATGTTGCAGAGCCGGTTTGCCGCGTGGCCGTTCCATCCGCTGGGCGTGATGTTGATGAACAATGGCTACGTGCGGCTTTATGTACTGGACATCTTTCTGGTGTGGCTGGCCAAGTTGTTGATTCTCCAGTTCGGGGGAATTTCGATGTACCGGCGCGTAAAACCCCTCTGTTATGGCCTGATTGTGGGATATGTGTTTGCCGTAGGGTGTTCTTTTTTTGTGGATATGATCTGGTTCCCTGAAGGTGGGCACTATATTCACGGATATTGACAGCGGGATCCTGGAGAGCGTATGGTAGATGGACAGGCGGCAATTGAAATCCGGGATGTGTCCAAGGTGTTTGATGCAGAATCCGGACGTGTGGTTGCCCTGGAAGAGGTGAGTCTTCGGGTAGCACCCGGGGAGTTCGTGAGTGTGATTGGCCCTTCCGGGTGCGGGAAAACCAGTTTGATGCGTTTGGTGGGGGATCTGGAGCAGGCGACAAGCGGACAGGTGCTGGTCAATGGGCGCCCCCCAGTGCAGGCGCGTCAGTCT
>JAQCGA010000379.1 GCA_027619145.1 bacterium
CCTATTTCCTGTCGGACAAGCGCGTTCAGCTCTGCGAGCAGTGCGTCGGTGCCCTCGACCCCGGCCATCAAAGTGACATAGGCGTAAATACCCTGACCTTTGATGTCATGGGGATACCCCACGACGGCGGCCTCAGCGACGTCCTTGTGTAACACCAGCGCGCTCTCCACTTCCGCTGTCCCCATGCGGTGCCCAGAGACATTGAGGACGTCATCGACGCGGCCGGTGATCCAGTAGTAGCCATCTTCATCTCTTCGGCACCCGTCGCCGGAGAAGTAATACCCTTTGTAGGTTTCGAAATAGGTTTGTTCGAAGCGAGCATGATCTCCGTAGATGGTGCGCATTTGACCGGGCCACGGTTCCGTTATGACCAGCACGCCACTTACGCCGTTGCCTTCGATTACCTTGCCACCCTCAGGATCCAGCAGTGCGGGTTTCACACCGAAGAACGGGAGGGTGGCGGAACCTGGTTTGGTGGGTGTTGCACCCGGGAGCGGCGTAATCATAATTCCGCCGGTTTCAGTTTGCCACCAGGTGTCCACAATCGGGCAGCGTTCGTGTCCGATGTTTTTGTGGTACCATTGCCATGCTTCGGGGTTGATGGGTTCGCCTACTGTACCGAGGAGCCGGAGAGAAGAGAGGTCGTATTTGGCCGGCCACTCTTCGCCTTCTTTGGCTACGGCGCGGATGGCTGTGGGAGCTGCGTAGAACTGGTTGACCTTGTATTTGTCAATGACCTGCCAGTAGCGGCCCGCATCCGGGTACAGCGGTGTGCTTTCGAACATTAAGGAGGTCGCGCCGTTGGCCAGCGGCCCGTAGACGATATAAGAATGCCCGGTAACCCAGCCGATGTCAGCCGCACAGAAGTAGATGTCGCCGTCGTGATAATCGAAGACATTTTTGTGTGTTAACGCGGTGTAGACCATGTATCCACCCACGCTGTGCTGTACGCCTTTGGGTTTGCCTGTGGATCCGGAGGTGTACAGGATGAAGAGCGGGTCTTCTGCGTCCATTTCTTCGCAGGGGCAATCTGGACTGGCTTCGGCAAGCGCCTCGTGCCACCAGATGTCTCTGCCTTCCTGCATGGGACAGGAAATGCCTTTCCCTTCGCCCACGCGCCGCACGACAATGCAGGTTTCCACCTTTTTGTCGCCCATTTGTGCATCTGCATCAGCCATGGCTCCGTCGGCAACGGATTTGCGTTCCATCGGTCGGTTGCCTCGGAACATGCCGTCTGTGGTGATGAGAACCTGGCAGGTTGAGTCCGCGATGCGATCGGCCAGGGCATCTGCGGAGAACCCACCGAAGACGATGCTGTGGATGGCACCAATGCGGGCACAGGCGAGCATAGAAATAGCCAGTTCGAGGATCATTGGCATATAAATAGAGACCCGGTCGCCTTTTTTTACGCCACGAGATTTAAGTACGTTGGCGCATCTGCAGACCTGTTCGTGCAATTCTTTGTAGGTGAGCTTGCCGTCTTCACCCGGTTCGTTGCCTTCCCAGAGGAGTGCAACTTGATCTCCTCGGGTATCCAGGTGCCGGTCCAGGCAATTGTAGGTGATATTGGTTTTTGCACCTTCAAACCATTTGATGGAAATGGGTCCTTTGTTCATGTCATAGTTGTATGAACGCACGCGATCCCATTTTTTAAACCAGTGAAAGTCTTCAGCAACTTCTGCCCAAAAAGCTTCTGGATCCTGGATGGATTTTTGATACTTCTTCTGATAGTCATCCAGGCTTTTTACGTGGGCTTTCTCGCTGAGTGCTTTGGGGGGGAAATATTTACCCTCTTTTTCGGTTACTGAGTCTGCCGCCATTCAACCACCCTCTCTTTCGGTTTTGAAGAGTCCGGATCTGACGAAAAGCCGGCCTGTTCAGCTTTAGAAACTTTGGAATTCACAAAGGATTGGAAAGATCAAACATTCAATTATAATTATACTACAGCCTTACCGGATGTCAAGTATAGAAACGGCTGGTTATAAAGCGTTTTACCTGTAAGAGAAGCCTGGATTAATCGACTCTATTTTCTTATCTTATGAAGAAAATAGAGTCCCCGGACCAGAGATTGGGTGTATTCGGGCGGTTCTTACTGCCCAACGCTGAAACCCGTGTATATATTTTTTGGGGTCTTCCGGGAACTTTTATTCCCCCAAAAGGTCTAAAGGCTGTCCGCGGAGCCTTTGCCACCAGAAGGTTTTGCAGGGTCTGCGGCACAGGTTGTAAGACCTGAAAGGGGAGGAGAATCTATGCTTATGGTAAATTCAAAAACCGGACCCGGCGATTTGACGGATGTGGACATCCTGGCAGAAGTCGCCGATGGCGATATTGATGCGTACGGAAAAATCGTCAATCGATATAAAGCAAGACTCTACAACTTCGTGTTTCGCTTTGTAGGAGACCGCGAAACGGCCGAAGATATTGTGCAGGAAACGTTTCTGCGAGCCTTCAAGAAACGAAAAGAATACCGTGCCATTGCCAATTTCTCGACGTGGTTGTTTACGATTGCGGGCAATCTGGCCAAAAGTGAGTTGCGGCGGCGCAAGCGGTGGCGTCTTTTTTCTCTTCATAAGGACGAAGAGTCCGATACGGGAATGGAGTTGCCGGATGAAACGTTCCGCCCGGATACGCTCACAGAATCTTCAATTGCAGACGTGCAGATTCAGCAGGCCATTCTGTCTTTGCCCGAAAATTATCGTCAGGTGGTTCTGCTTCGAGACGTAGAAGGTTTGTCGTACCAGGAGATTTCGGAGATCAGTAACTGTCCGGTAGGTACGGTCAAATCACGTGTGAACAGGGCGCGTTTAAAGCTGCAACAGAAGCTGAAAAATGAAGGGCGGGATGTGGGGTTGGAGATTTAAGGGGGCGTTGGAGAAAAAAACTGGAATGTACGAACCATTGTTTTGTTTTATGCGGGGAAAGGGTCTTTTACAAAATGACGTGTGACGAATTTTCAGGACGCATTTCGGATGATCTGGAAGGCGTTCTCAGCGAACATGAACGGGTACTTATGGATCGCCATGCGATGGCCTGCGCTGCATGTGCAGAGTCGCGAGAAGCGGTGCTGCGCCTTACCGAGCAGATGGTCAGGTTGCCACGGGTGCGGCCATCGGCCGGGTTCGATTTTGCGCTGCGTAGCCGTCTTCTACTGGAATCGGCCGAGAAGAGTACCTGGAAAAGGCGTGCGCAGGGGTTGCTTTTTCCTAGCTTCCCACGGGCGCTTGTATCGGGGGCCGCCGCTGCACTTCTGGTGTTTGGGGTGGTTACGGCCTTCCAGGGGCAATCCGCACAGAAAACGGCGGAATCTGCACCCGTGGAGTTGACGGTAGTTGTGCCTGCTGTGTCGCCTTCCAGCGAGCAGTACCGAGGTGCGCTCCGGCGGTTGTCTCAGGAAGCTTCTTATCCAATTTCCCGGCAATTCTACCGTTCTCAGGCTGACTCCGCCAAACGGCCGGCACCTGTACAGCAACCGGTGCGGCAAGCGTCGGAGGTGAGGCGGGTATCGGTTCGGTTTTGACCGCCCGATGTATGTGAATGCGTTTCAGGGAGGAGAAGGGGTTGTTCTGTATGATTTTGGGATTGCGTAACAAAGTACATATACTCTCCATCCTGGCAGGTCTACTGGTTGCCAGCCCACAGGCTGCATGGTCTGGCGATGAAGGCGGTATCTTGAACCAGATGGAGCAGGAAATTGCATCCATCCTGGAAGCCAACCGGCCCAGCGTGGTACGTATCCATACCATTTATTCTCAGTCCGGTAGAGGCGAAGGTCTGCAGTACGGAAAAGGGTTTACGCACGGGACAGGTTTTGTTTTTGATAAAGAAGGCCATATTCTGACGGTGGATAGGGCCGTGCGCGGTGCAGAAGAGATCTGGGTAACGCTGGCATCAGGATTCCAGGTCCGGGCTTCGTACGTGGCTTCGGACCCAGCTTCCGAAGTGGCTGTAATCCAGGTAGATGCGGACAACCTCCTGCCGGTGGCATTGGGAAATTCCGACCGGATGAGGATTGGTCATTATGCATTCATCCTGGGCAATACATTCGGAAATTTGACGCCGTCGTTCGGTGTAACGCATGAAATTGATCGAAACCAGGATTTGATTCATATTATGGCGTCTGTGAACCCTGGTTTTGGTGGTGCGCCTGTCTTTTGTAGCACCGGTAAGGTGGTGGGGCTGGTATGGGCGGCACCCGATCCGTGGTCCAGTGCGCAGGAGAAAGGATATTCGGGTCCGGCGGTGGCCTGGCAGGACGTACCTACAACGGTTTTTGTCCTTCCCATCAACCGGGTGATTCGGATTGCGCAATCTCTGGTTTCCGGTCAGCAGACCGCATACGGATGGTTGGGTGTGGAAGGGGAATACGACACGGGTGTGGGCTTCCGGGTAACAGGTGTTTTGTCCAATGGGCCGGCTGCAGCCAGCGGCATTCATCCTGGAGATATGATTTTGTCTTATCAGGGGCAACCGATCGCAAGTGGAGAACACCTGCGAAGCCTGGTATTGAGTACGCCTCCGGGAACCTCTGTGCAAATGAGGATTAAACAGGATGACCGGCCGTCCACACCGCAGGTACAGGTGGGAAAGCGGCCTTCGGATCCGGATGTGTTTGCTGATGTCGGTACATCGGAAACGGTGCGCCCTGTTGTAGATTCACCCTTTTCGCGAAACAGCAATCCAGAACTTTTGTTTCAGGAGCTGGACCGACTG
>JAQCGA010000380.1 GCA_027619145.1 bacterium
GTTGTCTGGAGGAAGGTCCATCCATGGGGTGAGCAGACCGGCCAGGCGGGCATTGAGGCCGGTGTGTTCCAGGGCGTGGCCCATGGCAAAGGCGGCGGCAATGTAGATGAGGATGGGGAAGTTAACTTGTTTGAGTTTTTCCGGGTGGAGGGGCCCCCAGCCGGGCAGGTAACAGAGGAGGACCAGAGCCAGGCCGATGTATGCGGGGTGGACGCCGTGGAGGGCGTCCGTTGCCCAGAGGAGGATGCCGAGGAGGAGGATGCCGATGGTTTTTTTCTCAGCGGAGGTGAGCCGGCTTGGGATGCTGTTGTCTTCCAGGAGCGAAGAGACGTCCGGGGTATGAGAAATAGGCAAGATGAGGCGAATGAGGAGGTAGCCGCAGGCAACGCGTACGAGCCCGAGCACAGGAAACATATACCCGGCCCATTCGCCCCAGTACACGGTTTGGCCGTGAGATTCCAGGGCACCGAAGACGACGAGGTTGGGTACGGAAGCGGTGAGTACGCCGGTGCCGCCGTAGTAGGTGGAGCAGACGAGCGAGAGGATGAGTGCGGTGCTGGCACGTGAGCCGGGTTTTTCATCCAGGGTGCGCAGCAGGCTGATGAGGATGGGCATGAGGATGAGGATGCGGACAACGCCTGAAGGGATGAGGAAGGCGGAGACCAGGCCCAGGATGTGGAGACCCAGGATGAGCCGGCCGTAGTGATTTACACGACCCAGGGCCATGCGGGCCAGGCGAGCACCCAGTGGGGTTTCCGTAATGCCCAGGCTTAAGGCCATACCGGAGAAAATGAGCCAGACAGCTTTGCCAGAGAAAGCGTTGAAGGCGAGTTCGAAAGGGAGTACGCCAAGAAGGGGGAAGAGAAGAAGGACGAGGAGGGAACTATACTCGATGGGAACGGGTTCGAAGGTCCAGAAGACCACGGTGAATGCCGAGAGCGCCAGCGCAAGCCGGGGCATCAGGCCGAGGTCACCGGGGTAGATCAGGATGATGAGAGGGAGAAGGGTGGCCAGGATGAGGCCAATAAGGGTTTTTCGGGTCATCGTTATAGAAATGGATCCTGTGGAGGGTGGATATAAAGAAAGAAAAAGATAGCAAAGGGGCAGGTATATTACAACTATTAATCTTCAAGTTTGGCTGAACACGTGGTGGGCTGGAGCTTGACTTTCTGGGGCAGTCGGTTCATATTGTGCGCCTGGAGATTTGTTCGATACATCACTTGCAACGGCGAAATGGAAAGGGGACAGGATGGGTATTCAGGGGTTTGATGGCATTTATCCGGCAATTGTCAGCCCACGGGACAGTTCGGGGGCATTCAGTACGGTGGCGTTTGAGAAGTTGATTGATCGGTTGTATGGGGCCAGGGTACAGGGGCTGTATGTGTGCGGGAATACGGGCGAGGGGTATCTGATGTCTGTGGCCGAGCGGAAACTGGCGGCCGAGGTGGCGGTGAAGGCTTCGGCTGGGCGAGGTAAGGTGGTGGTGCATGTGGGTGCGCCAGCAGAACGCGATGCAGTGGAACTGGCTTCCCATGCGACAAAGGTGGGCGCGGACGGAATTGCGAGCCTGCCGCCGTATGTGCAGGGGTATCGGTTTGGAGATATTCTGGGGTATTATTCGGCAATTGCAAAAGCAGGCGGCGGGATACCGGCCTGGGTGTATTATATCCCGGCGGTAACGCATCGTGAGTTTTCGTTGGCGGAGGTGGAACAACTTTTGGAGATTGACGAGGTTGTGGGGTTGAAGTTTACCAACCACAATCTGTATCTGATGGAAGGCATTTTGAATGGTCCGCACAAACCCCATGTGTTCAACGGACACGATGAGGTGATGCTGGCGGGGCTGGTGATGGGGGCACAGGCGGGGATTGGGAGTTTTTACAATTTGATGCCTGAGCATTTTGTGAAAATATATGAGGCGGTGAAGGCACGGGATTTGGAGACGGGGCGGAAGTTGCAGGAGGAGGTAAACCGGCTGGTCCGGATTACGGTGGTATTTGGGCTGATGGCCAGTATTCGCGAAGTATTGCGCTGGCAGGGAATTGACTGTGGAGATCCGATTCGGCCTACACGCCCACTGGATGAAGCGCAGCGAGGTAGCCTGAGAAAAGAGCTGAAAGCTGCAAATATTGGGGTGTTGGAAGGATAAGCTGGAGTTTGAAAAATTCGGAAGAGGCTCAGTGGTTGTGCAGGGGGTTGTGCTCCGGGTACGATGTGGCTTCGAGCGGCGAGGGGTGCATGCCGGGGCAGGTGGTTTACGGAAAGTTTGAAGCCACGCCGAAAACGCGACGTGGCTTCAATATGTGCTGGTGCGGTGCAAAGCGGGAAATTTGTGGAGTGATTTTTTTAAAAAGTCAGTTGACAATACACCGGAGATGTCATTCCCGCGAAAGCGGGAATCCAGGTTTTTCCGACAATGGATTCCCGATAAAACCACTCGGGAATGACGGCAAGGAAGCGTCAATGAATTTATTTGAAGGACCATTGAGTGCCCCTTATCCCTGATACGCTTCCCACAATGCACGGTAATACCGCAGGAGCCGTTCCGGTTCGGGGCTGGAAGGAATTTCGGCTAAGGTGTAGCCGGTATACGTTTCGGCTTTGAGCAGACCAAAGAGTTCCCGCCAGGGATATTCGGCTTTGTGGATTTCGTTGATGTGGACGAGGGAGATTTCTTTTTTTAGCAGGTCGAAGTTCTGTTTGACGGAGCCGTTGACCACGTCCTGGGGATTGGAGTTCCAGCAGATGCGGACGTTATCGTGGTTTGCATGGTCGATGATGGTGCGGATGCGTGAGGGCTCGCAGGTGTCGTGGCCGTGGACTTCTACACGGATCTGCACACCCAGTTCTGCTGTGGCGCGGCCACATTCGCGCAGGGCCAGGCCAATTTGTTCCAGGGTTTTTTCTTCTGGGATTCCCTGGGCTACCTGGAGGCCGTTGGGGCGGACTTTGACGCCGGGGCAACCCAGGTCTGCGGCGAGCCGTGCGTATTCAATGGTGCCTTCGATGTTTTGTTTGACAATTTCGGGTTCAACGGCGTGATACTCGAAGGCACTGCCAAGTCCAACGATGTCGATGCCGGCGTCGGCAAATTGCTGTTTGACGGTTTTGCGCTGTTCGGAGGTGAGTTCGACTTCGATGCCGTGGGCGTGTGTGGTGCGAAATTCTACACCTTGAAAGCCGGTTTTTTGACACATGTCCAGGGTGGTGGGTACGTCCCAGTCTTTGGCAATTTGATAGGTGACCATTCCAAGTTTCATGCGGTGCGCTCCTTCTGCTTTATGGATGGATTGTTGAGTTGAGGCTAAGATATTCGCCAGGCACGGGATGTCAATGGTTTTGTGCGTTGGCATTGTAAAGGAGGTTGAAGACGATGGTAGAGAAGAGGGTTGAGATTGTGCCCGGGTATGTGATTCGGGAGGCGGTTGCGGAAGAGATGGGGCGGGTGGGTGAGATTGCCCGGCAGGCCTGGGCACCGATTCATCAGGTGTATGCGCAGGATGTGGGGGAAGAGATGCATGGTTCGCTGTGTGCGAATTGGGCACCGGAGAAAGAAGCGGCAGTACGAGGACATTGGGAACGGCACCCGGAGTGGTTCCGCGTGGTGGAATGTGTGGAGAATGGGGAGGTGGTGGCGTTTGTTACGTTTCGGATGGACAACGAGAAGTTGCTGGGTATTTTGACAAATAATGCGGTTGCACCGGAAGTGCAGGGGAAAGGGATAGGGACTGCGATGTATACCCATGTGTTGGATCTGTTTAGAAAACAGGGGCTTCGTTATGCTTCTGTGGGTACGGGGCTGGATGAAGGGCACGCGCCGGCCCGACGTGCGTACGAGAAGGTGGGGTTCAATTTGAAGCGGGAACAGGTGACGTATTACCAGTATCTGTAAAGAGGTAAGGCGGATCATGAAATTCCAAACGCCGTATGCATGGATGCGGGACCTCCACCTCTATCTGGGGTTGTTTGTCAGTCCTTTTGTTCTGCTGTTTGCGGTCAGTACGCTTTTTTTAAATCATGCGACCATACCTGCAGGTTCCGTGGGCGAAAAGCGGACGGTACCGGTGGAGATTCCCGAGGGATTGGAAAAGCTCGAAGAGGCACAGGCGATTCAACGCCAGGTGGGTGTGCCGGGTGAAATCAACTATATTTCGAGGCGCAAAGGTTTTTTGGTGATTCCAGTCATGCAACCCGGGCGAAGCACGACCATTCGGGTGGATCTGGAAAAAAAGATTGCAGAGGTTGAGGAGGAAGACAGGGGAATTCTGGGTGCGCTTCTGTACTTGCACAAATCTCCGGGGCCGCACAATGTCGATATTCGAGGGAACTGGGTGTTTACCCATGCGTGGCGATGGCTGGTCGATGTAACCGTATGTATGGTGATTTTTTTATCAATCAGTGGAATTTACTTGTGGGCGGTGTTGCGGAGAGAGCGAACCATTGGGCTGGTGTTGATGGGGGCCGGGTGTATTTCTTTTTTTGCACTTGTTGCGGTGGTTGTTCTGTAACCGGAGGGAGATCGTGATGAATTCAAAGTGGATCGAACTCTGGAACCGAAAATTGCATATGTACGCCGGGCTGTACTTTTTGTTTTTTCTCTGGCTGTTTTCTTTTTCAGGTTTGATGCTGAACCATTCAGAGTGGGAGTTCGCGCAGTTCTGGCCCCGGCGTGTGGAGACTTCTTCTGAACAAGCCTTCCGCCCGCCCGCG
>JAQCGA010000381.1 GCA_027619145.1 bacterium
CGCAACTTTCGGTTTACCACAACCAGCCGCGACGCCTGAAACCCGATAATACCGGCAAGTACCGCCATCAACCCGATAAACCAGGGTTGTTTCCAGACCGGCGGAATCACATAAAATTGAAATTGGGCCACTACCGGATCTTCATTGCTGTCTTTGTCTCGCGCGCGCACCCGGAAAACATGGCTTCCGCTTTCCAGACCGGCAAAAACCCCCTTTACCTCCGCCGACAGATCGGACCACGGCCCATCGTCCATCTGCCAGGAATACAAAAGGTCGTCCACCGGCGTATCATTCCATACATCCCGCCCTGTCCACTCCAGAATGAGGTTTCCCGAGGGCAGCTCTTTTCCTGGGGTGAACGTCAGTCGCGTTTGAGGTGGAAGCGTATCGGCACGATACCTTGTCACCCAGGACGCTTCCTGATGAGTCTTTCCGCCAAACCAGATGGCTCCTCTTTCGTCTTGAAAAATCTGCCGTACGTCGTTGTTAAGAAGCAAGTCCTCATGCGTAAAATTCGTCCAATTGCGCCCATCGTACCGGCTCACACCTGCTGACGTTCCGAACCACAGTACACCATCTTGGGTTTCTGTGATTTCCCAAACATCATTGCTCACCAGGCCATCTAAGGTCGTGTACGTCGTCCAAATACCGTCCTTGTAGCGGGTCACTCCCCCGCCGCGCGTGGCTCCGCACGCAAAAAATACGCTACTATCTTGCGCAACCATCACCCGTGTAATCTTCATTCCGGCCAATCCCACACGCTGAATACCCGGACCGGATAACCCGGGGTCCCCATCTGGTGTGAGAAATACCTGCCACTCTTGTCCATTAAACCACCACAGCCCACCTCCCGTACCCACCCAGACCTTACCTGAAGCATCTACAGCCAGATCGTATACGCGATTCAGCAGGCTCTCGTCCAGTTCTTTGCGCCCGCCCAGGATGCTACTGGTCGTATCGCGCGTCCACTGCGTACCATCGAACCTGACAAGTCCATACCCGACCTGCGTGCCCTCCAGTTCCGGCAAGAACCAGAGATCCCCATCGGGCATCTCCACAACTTTCCGCGCCAGGTGAACCCCCTCTCCCCAATCTCGCTCCCCATACACCTTCCACGCTTCGCCGTTGAATATAGCAACGCGGCTCCTCCCATCGTGTTTCCCCATGGCAATGACTCGGCCATCGCGTGCTCTGGTGATCGCTTCCAAACTGTCCAGAATACCAGGATGGGGCTTCCAGGTCCCGGCATCCAGGATTTGAATCCCCTCAGCGCCACCACACCATACCGCGCCGTCCTCCACTGGCAACACCGGCCAGGTGACATCCTTCATATTTCTCCAGGTTGTGCCGTCGAACGTAACAACACCCCCGTCTCTTTGGAACCAGAGACTTCCATCCGGGGCCTCCACCACGCTCCCAACATCCCCGTAAGAAGACCATTCGCGGCCACCGTAGTCCAGCCGTACCACCCCCGGCCAGCCCGCCAACCACAACACGTCTTCGTCTCCATACATCTTTGCGTACACCCTGCTGGAGGGTCCCCGTACGGGGATCCGGCATACCGTAAGTCTCGTACCATCAAACCGGCTCAGCGTTGAACCCGAGTACGCCCAAATCGTACCATCAAACCGGCTCAGCGTGGGAATACGCCACGCCCAAATCGTACCATCGCTGGTACGATGCATGGAATCTATCGAGTGCTCCACATCTTCGCCTTCTAACAAATATGTTGTCCATTCTCCCTTCTGGAACCGAGTTAACCCCGTGACCGTTCCGAACCAGACAGTACCGTCTGGTTCCTCCAGCGTGGTTTGAACTACCGCATGTGGAAGACCAGTTTCCACCGGAAAGCTTGTCCACTGCGTACCA
Source organism: bacterium (assembly GCA_027619145.1). The sequence goes on from JAQCGA010000381.1 coordinate 1,870, forward strand.
TCGAACCGACAGACACCCCCATCCGTAGCCACCCACAATATACCCCCAGGACCTTCGTACACATGGTTCACATACTGGTTCCGCCAGCCGTTTTCCTGGGGCACCCTCTGCCACCGAATCCCGTCCCAGCGGGCAAGCCCCTGTACCCGAACCTCGCGCTGCCATTCAAACCGACCAAACCCTGCCCAAAGCGTACCGTTTGCTGACTCGCAAAGTGTAGTCACTGTGGGCTGGTCCAACCCGTCAATCTGTTTATGGGTACTCCAGGCACCATTCTGAAAACGAGCGACCCCATCGTTTGCACCAACCCATATGCTTCCATCTCTTGTTTGCAAAATGGTATTCGCACCGGCAATTCCAACGGCCTCGGAGGAGTATGTTGTCCATTGGATTCCATCATACCGCGACACGCCATTTTGCCCGGCAAACCACATTGAGCCGTCCTCTGTCCGGCACACATCTCGAATGCGGCCGTCTACCAGACCGTCGCGATCATCGAAATACCGCCACGACTGAAGCCGCGCAGTCATATCCTCTTGCACCACACCGGGTCCACCTCCAGCGGCATGCGCACAAAGCCCCCAGACTGAACACAGTAAGAACAGAAGAACAAACCCCAGACATTTGGCAAATCCCATGGCACCACTTCTTTCTGCTACTTCAGATGCAGAATCATCTATTCAATAAAGTATGCCACGGAATATGAAACCCCTTTGCCATACTGTCAAGCCTAAAGCAAGCAGCCTACCGCCTCTGCTTGCAAATCAGCGGCGAATCTTCTATATTGCGCAGAAATTACCTTCAAAATAAGAAGCCCAATTCCTACACGTATCCTAACGAGGGTCCACTTATGAAGATTACCAACGTCAAAACCTTCCCTGTTTATTGTGGTTCCCGAAACTACCTATTTGTAAAAATTGAAACCGACGAAGGCCTGTACGGGGTAGGGGAATTTGGCATCACGTGGAAAGAACAGGCCGGCATTGGCGCCATCCAGCACATGGCCTCTGACCTGATTGGACAGGATCCCCTCAATATCGAACGGATCTGGCAGGTTCTTTTTCGTGGAGACTTCTTCCCGGGGGGGCGCATCAACATGGCCGCTCAGAGCGCCATAGACATTGCCCTGTGGGACATCAAAGGCAAAGCGCTCAATCAACCTGTGTACATGCTCCTCGGCGGCAAATTACGCGACCGCGTGGTCTGCTACACCGGCATCGGCGGAAAAACACCGGAAGACAGTGCGAAAGCGGCCCAAGCCCGCGTTTCCGAAGGATGGAAATACCTGCGCATGTCGGTAATGGATCGAGACGGCGTTCTGGAACCTGCAGTAGCCGTGCGCGACGCCATTGATCATTTCTCTGCCGTCCGAGAAGCCGTGGGACCCGAAATCGAACTCTGCATCGACGTTCATACCCGTCTGGACCCACCCGACACCATCCGCCTGGGCCGCAAACTGGAAGCGTTCGATCCTTTTTTCATCGAAGACCCTCTTCGATGCGAAAACCCGCAGACGTACCGACTCATCCGCCAGCACATCTCCTGTCCGTTGGCCGTAGGCGAACACTACGCTACCAAATGGGAATTTCGCCAGCTCATCGAAGAAGAACTTGCGGACTATGCACGCATTGACCTCTGCATCGTAGGCGGCCTCACCGAGGCCCGAAAAGTGGCCAACTGGTGCGAAACCCACTACATCAAAATTGTTCCACACAACCCGCTTGGCCCCATTTCTGCAGCTGCGTGCCTGCACCTGGACATTGCCACAGACAACTTCGCAGTACAGGAAGGTGGCCTGGTCGGTCGCACCGTCATGGAAGACCTCTTCCCTGTTCAAGTGCCTTACGAATCCGGATATCTGCTTGCCCCAGACCGTCCTGGCCTGGGCGTGGAATTCAACGAAGAAGCCGCCGCAAAATACGAATTCCGCTGGGAACACGGACCCAGGTTGCACCGAGAAGATGGGTCCTTCACGAACTGGTAAAACGACCCCGTCGTTTTACCGCCTTCATAAGGAAACGACTATGCAAACCGTCCCCGTACCCTGGTCCGCCTGGTACAACACCCGGACCTTCGAAATGACTTTTCCAGAAAACTGGAAAGTCACTGTCGCTCATATGAAAGGTGGGAAAGATATCGGAGACGAAGGCATCCGCAATGCATTCGCTCAACCCATTGGGGCACCCCCTTTGCGCGAAATTGCACACGGAAAGCGGTCCGCCGCCATTCTCATCGACGATCTCTCGAGACCCACGCCATCCTATCGCCTGCTACCTTACATCCTGGACGAACTGGCACAGGCGGGTATTCCCCAAGAACGTGTACGCATCATCTGCGCCCTGGCCGCTCACCGGCCTCTCACCCGGGACGACCTCATAAAAAAAGTAGGCCTGGACATTGTGGAACGAATGCACGTCCTCAATCACAACGCCTACGAAAACCTGAACTTTTTAGGCCACTCCAGCAAGGGCATCCCCATTTTCGTGAACCGTGATTTCATGGCCTGCGACGTGCGAATCGCCCTGGGCATGCTTACGCCCCGAGGCGGCATGTTTGGCGGCGGCTCCAAGCTCTTGATTCCGGGTGCCTGCGGCCACATCACTATCACGGCAAACCACCGCTACGTCCGCGAAGGCTTCCGCGAACACCTGGATGAGGTTGCACGAATCGCAGGCCTCAACTTCATCGTCAACCCTCTCCTCAACCCGGACCTGGACATCATTGGTCTTGTAACCGGTGAACCTGAGGCTGCATTCTGGAAAGGTGTGGAACAGGGAAAAAACCTCTACAAAACACCGATTCCAGAAAACGTGGACGTGGGCATTTTCAACGCTTT
>JAQCGA010000382.1 GCA_027619145.1 bacterium
GGAAGCCTTCATCATTCGCACCCCCATCGAATTAACAGCAGAACCAGTTCGACGCCCGGCAACCGTAGGCGGGTACCGTCTTCAGATCTTTTCGGCTTCCAACCAGGAAGCTGCTGTCCAGGCCCAACATCGAGCACAGGAAGTGCTTGAGAGAAAAGACGTTTACGTGGTATTTGAACCTCCTTACTTTAAGGTTCGCATCGGAAATTTCCGTACCCGAGAAGCAGCCGAAGCCTTTGCGGAAACAGCCCAACAACACGGATACGACACCCCCTTCCCCGTCCAAACACAGGTGCTCGTATCCCCGGAGTAATCTCCTCCTTACAAGCGCTCTGGCCCTTTGGGCGCATTGCTGGGTATTCTATGAACACTCCTCCATTTCGTTTCCATATTTACGTACCCCTCTTTCTGCTGCTGTCCGGAATTCTATTCGGATGCACCGGCCCCAGGCTTACCGCAGGCCCGGAAGAGAAAAAACCTGCCACAACCCTGTCGCCAGATGCCCAGAGCATTTTGGCAGACAGCACTGCAGACATCCCACACGAACAACCGCCACCCCGTGTATACCATCACTTGCAGCAGGCTTTTCTGGATCTTCAGGCCAATCGACGCGAAGAGGCTTCTCTTTCGCTGGACAGATCAGCCATTTTGCTTGCAGATCTGTGCGTAAACAACAAAGAAGACATGTCTGTCGAACACCGGGCGGGCCTTGTCCGAGTCGCCCTGGAACTCTACCGCGACCTGCTTCCACCGGAAAAACCGATCGCCCCCGAATCGCCGCTGGCCTACCTGCTTGGCGTCCTCCCGGATAGCGTAATTTCCCCCATTGGAACACACCCTTATTACCAAGAACTGTACATCCGTAAACTGGCGGGGATGTCAGACGTACCCGTGGATTATACACCTGAAGTAGCCAGGAGCATTCGGTATTTCCAAACAGATGCCCACAGTGTTTTTGAACGCTGGCTCTCTCGCTCCAAAATTTACGCACCACTCATCCGGGAAGCCCTCCGCGAAGCCGAATTACCTGAAGATCTGGTCTTTAAAGCCATGATCGAGAGCGGTTTCAACCCCAGGGCGTATTCTCGGGCCGGAGCCGCTGGCCTCTGGCAGTTTGTGGGCTCTACCGCGCCGTTGTACGGCCTTCGGCGAGACGTCTGGGTTGATGAACGTAGGGACCCGGAAAAATCCACCCAGGCCGCAGTACGCCACATCCAGCACCTCTACGATCTCTTCGGCGACTGGAGCCTGGTGGTAGCTGCATACAACTGTGGGCAGGGCAGGCTCGACCGGATCATCCAGAAATCGGGCACACGAGATTTCTGGAAACTGAAAGGCCTCCCGCGCGAAACCCGCAACCATGTTCCTCGCTTTATGGCCTCCTTGCTGATTTCTAAAGATCCGGAATGGTTTGGTTTTAAAAACGTCGTGTACCAGCCTCCGTTGGCCTACGACCTGGTGGATGTTTTCGAGTGGGTAGACCTGCGCCTGGCCGCCGAATGCGCCGGCACCTCCTACGAACAGATGCGCATGCTCAACCCGGAACTCCGCATGGGATATACCCCGGCACCCCCTGTGCGATCGGTCTATCACTTGCGAGTACCGGCAGGCACCGCAGAGCGTTTTGAAACCAACTATGCACGTCTGCCTGAAAAACGCAAAGTTCAAATGGTGGATTACCGGGTGCGCTACGGCGACACCGTCTCCGGCATTGCCCGGAAGATGGGCGTTCGTTCTCAGGCGCTGATGGACGCCAACGGTATTCGCAACCCCAGAAGCCTGCGTGCGGGCAAGCACCTGAAAGTGCCTGTGCGCCCAGACCATCCTGCCCGGGCTCTGGTGCGTAATACCCAGCAAACCGTGCCAGATCAAGATACCCACAGCCGGCTTTCCTATACGGTGCGAACAGGGGATACGCTTTGGGACATTGCCCGCAAGGAAGGCGTCAGTCCAGACGACCTCCGGGCCTGGAACAACCTCAAAAAATTCGGGCACATTTTCCCCGGAAACCGGTTAACCATCTGGAAACCTCGCGTTTTACAGGTGGCACAGACAGAAATAGACGAACCTGGAATCTATTATGTTGTCCAACCCGGCGACACGCTCTGGGAAATTGCGCAGGAATTCCAAACCAGTGTGCGGAACCTGAAGGAGTGGAACCGCATTCGGCGAGCCACCAGTTTGCGTGCGGGAACCCGCCTGCGGGTCCGACTCGAAGAAACCCTGGCAGAGTGAACCCGTGAAAACACTTCGTATCACTCTCCTTCTGGCCCTGGCCCTGCTGTTGCAGACCTCCTGGGTGCATAAAATCGAATGCTTCGGGCTCACCCCGGATCTTGTCTTGCTTGTGCTGGTCTATATTGGCATTTCTGGCGGGCAGATCGAAGGTACTGTGTACGGTTTTATTTCCGGATTCTTGCTGGATATCTACGATCCACAAACGATGGGCACCAACGCGCTGGCAAACAGCGTGGTCGGATTCGCTGTCGGTTATATCCGCATCGGCATTGTGGCAGAAGATGTCCGGGTGCAGGCTCTCATTCTTTTTTTAGCCGGCCTGCTGCACAACCTGATTTACCTGGCTGTTTACTCTTTATCCGGCCCTGCTGCCGTCGCATCTCTGTTCCTCCACTACGGGCTTGGAGCCGCAGCATATACGGCTATTACCGGCATCGTCATTTCTCTGCTGCTCCGCTTTTGGCTTCACGAAGGGATCTTGTTGGATGCACAAAGACTTCATGGATAACGGCACAAGGGAGCGCCGTGCGCACTGCCTGATTGGGGTGGTGCTACTCCTGTTCGGCGTCCTCTCGGTCAGGCTTTACCTGCTGCAAATTGCGGACTGGGAACACTACCGCATTCAGTCCGAGAAAAACACCATGCAGCCGGTACAGATTGAAGCCAGCCGTGGACTTATTCTGGATCGCAACGGCGAAATCCTGGTGGACAACCGCCCCTCGTACACGGTCTCGGTCATTCCGCCGCGCCTGTTACATAATACAGATCCAGAAATCAAAAAACGCACCATCACTCTGCTCAGCCAGATTGTGAATCTGTCCGAAGAACAGATCGGCAAGAAGCTCGCTTCGCGCAAGCGCCACTTCTACGAACCCGTCAAGCTCAAGCGAGATGTGGAATTTGAAACCGTTTCACTCATTGAAGAAGATCGGTACGATCTGCCCGGCGTAGAGATTCAAGTAGAGGCCCGGCGCGGATATCCCACGATCCGCGGAGAATTCCCACTGGCCCCTCATGTTCTGGGCTACGTAGGCCTCATCGATCCGGATCAGTACGCACAACTTCATGCCCTGGGCTACGGCCTGGATGACCAGATTGGCAAACGCGGCGTAGAACGGATTTGTGAGAATCTTCTGCGCGGACAAGGTGGACTCAAATACATCGAAGTCAACGCCCGGGGCCGGGAAGTAGGCAGCTTCCCGGAAAAAACACAACCCTCCATATCTGGTCAGGACATTGCACTTACCCTGGACTGGCGACTGCAACGCGAAGCAGAGCAGGCTTTTTCCGACACCATGCGTGGCAGCCTGGTAGCCATGGACCCGACAAATGGCGAAATTCTAGCCTTCGTCAGCATGCCCGGCTTTCATCCCCGCTCCATCCGCAATGTACAAGAATGGCAGGCACTCCAGGCCGATCCAGCCAAACCCTTGCTCAACCGTAGCATCCAGGGCGAATATCCGCCTGCATCTGTATTAAAAATGGTTACCGCCATTGCCGCGCTGGAAATGGGCCTGTTAACCGCAGACGAACCACGCTATGATCCCTGCAAAGGCGAACTGGAATTTGGAGACCGTGTCTTTCGTTGCCACCACGCCGCAGGCCACGGAAAACTCAACCTGCGCCAGGCCCTTGTTCTATCTTGCGATGTCTTTTTCTACCATCTAGGACGCGAAGTAGGCATTGCCAATTGGAACCGCTATGCCCTGGCTTTAGGCCTGGGCCAACCCACGGGAATTGATATTGCCACCGGCGGAGACGGCGAAGCCCGGGGCCTGATTACCGACCGTGCTTACTACAAGAAACACCACGGTGTATGGGTGGAAGGGAATATGCTGAACCTCTCTATTGGACAGGGCGAAACCACGACAACACCCATTCAAATTGCCAGGTACATCAGCGCCCTGGCAGTGGGTACGTTGCCCCAACCGCACATTCTGAAAAACACAACACCCCGCGCCACACCAGTAACCATTTCAGAACAAACGCTGGCAGACATCCGCAGTATCCTGCAAGATGTGGTAGAAAGCCTGCACGGCACCGGAAAACGGGCACGGGTCGAAGGTGTTCATGTAGGCGGAAAAACGGGCACTGCACAAAACTCACATGGCGAAGATCATGCATGGTTCGTGGCTTTTGCACCCGTAGAAGCTCCACGCATCGTAATCGCTGTGGTAGCCGAAAATGCAGGCATGGGCGGAGAAATAGCCGCTCCTATGGCACGCCGGGTTCTGGAAGCGTATTTCAAAACCGTGGCGCCAGACCAAAAAGACGACATCACAGTGGCAGCCCGGGTAAGCACATCCCGAAAATCACAACGTTCCGAAGAATCTCCTACCCTACCATCAGATCCTTCCGTCCAGCTTATCTCCAGGTGAACCATCCATGAACCTGTCCCGCTTTGTACAGCGAGAATTGGATCTTTCGCTCATCGCAGCCGTTGTGATGACCGCGTTAATTGGGATC
>JAQCGA010000383.1 GCA_027619145.1 bacterium
GCAAGGGGGAGATGTGGAGAAGGCCCGGGAGGTGTTCAACCGGGTGCTTCCGTTGCTGAATTTTGAATCGTTGTACAGTGTGAATGCGTACAAGGAGGTGTTGCGGCGTCGAGGGGTGATCCGGTGCGCATATGTGCGAGCGTCCACGGTGCGGGGGCTGGATGAGAGTGATATGGAGGAGTTGGGGATGATTCTGGCGGATCTGGGTGACCTGTTTGCTGTCGCGTCGGTATGATCTTACCGGGTCTTTAAACGGCTTGCTTCACGGTCTGAGAGATTCTACATTTAGGCTGGCGGTGAATGCCGCTGGCTCATTTTTTTACAGGGTTGTTTCACCTTTTGCAAATGGAGGAAGGGTATGCACGTGGGAATGCGGATCCCAGGGATGGGGCGAGAGATGGGGTTGGATGGTGTGGTTGCGTGGGCAAGTGAAAATGGATTCGGTTCTGTGGATTTGCCCCAGGTGGACCGGAAAACGCGCAAGTTGTGCGACGGCGCAGGAATTGCAATTGGCACTGTGGATTGGGGTGTGGGGGGGGCATTGCTGGGCAAAGATGCGAAGGCGCGGCAGAAAGGTGTAACGGCCATGAAAAAACGGATCAAGGATACGGCCACCCACGGGTCAGGTGTGGTGTTTTTGTGTTTGAATCCGGAAGACCGCCTGCAACCTCGGGCCGAGACGTTTGAAATTTTTAAGAAAGTGTATCCGGGAATTGTGAAATACGCTGAGCAACAGGGCGTGAACCTGGCCATTGAACCGTACCCGGGCGGCGGACCGGGGTACGGCAACCTGGGCTGTACACCGGAGACGTTGCGGGCAATTTTTGAGGTGGTGCCATCTCCCAACCTGGGGATCTGTTACGATCCGTCGCACTTTATTCGGATTGGCGTGGACCACCGGCGGCTGTTGATGGAGTTTGGTGACCGCGTACGCCACGTACACGCAAAGGATACCGAACTGCTGGAAGACGGCTTGTACAAGTACGGTACTCTGGGCCAGAGTTTTGGACGGCGTTACGGGCACGGCGAAGGCTGGTGGCGGTACTGTATTCCGGGTTGGGGAGAGGCAGATTGGGTGTGGATTGTGGCGAGGCTGGAAGAACTCGGATACGACGGCCCGCTGGCGATTGAACTGGAGGATGATCGGTTCATGGGGAGTACGGCGTTGAACCAGGAAGGACTTTTGGCAGCCAAAGTGTATCTGGAAGGAATTTTACGGTGAGTATAAAAAAACAGAATGCTGCCCGTCCAGTAGTAGAGGATGGGCAGCATCGAATCTTATTTGTATGTCATGGAAATATTTTTCGCAGTGCGTTTTCTCATTACCGTCTGGAAGTGCTGTTAAAAGAACGCGAGCTCACCGGGTGGGCGGTGCGTTCGTCTGGAACCCGTGCAAAACCAGGGGATCCTTCGGCACCGGTCGTGGTGGCCGTGGCGCGAGACTTCGGACTGGATATGGATGGGCATCGGTCGCGTAAGGTTTGCGCCGAAGATGTGGGTTGGGCCACGCAGATCTATATTATGGAAGCCAGTATGCGTGAAGAGATTCTGGCGGTCCATTCTGATGCCGGGTCTAAAATCCACCTGTTGGGCGCACTGTCCGGAGATCCAACGGCAGGGATTGAGGATATTGGGCCGGATCCGGATGTAGAAGGGGCTGTGCGGGACCGCTTTCGACGCCTCAATGTGTTATTGCCTCAAGTGATTGATGCGGTCTGATTTTAGTTTTTCAGGCTGTAGGGGTCATTCCACGCATCCATTTGTGAGGTCGCCGCTGACGCCTGGTGTCTCTCCTGCGTCGGGCGGGCAACCGGAGTGATGGGAAGTCTGAGGATGAACCGGCTGCCCTGGTTCGGTTCGCTTTCGATGCGGATATCTCCGCCATGATCTGTTACAATGCGTTGAACGATGCTCAGGCCCAGACCGTTGCCCTGTTCCCCTTTGGTTGTGTAAAAGGGCTCGAAAATTCGACTGCGAACGGCTTCGGACATTCCCTGTCCTGTGTCTGATATTTCTATCTGAATACAGCCGCTTTTAGTAGAAGTGGCAATGCCCAGTGTGCCGCCCAGCGGCATGGCGTCTATGGCGTTGAGTACCAGATTGGTAAAGATTTCGCGTAATTCGGATGCGTTTCCAGACAGGTCGGGGGTTTTACCCAGGTGTGTTTGGACGTCAATTTCTCCGGCTTGCTGGCGGGCTCCGCCGCGCCAGACCGGTTCTGTGAGTACCAGGGTGTCGGTGATCAGTTCATTAATGTCCACCGGTTCTCGTTCTGAGGGCCGGTCTCGAAGGAATTCCTGGAGCCGTTTGGCCAGTTTTACACTATCAAATGTGGACTGAAACACGGGCTGCAGTCGTTTTTCTAGTTGGGGGTTGGGGTATTCCTGCAAGAGCAATTCGAGGTGGCCCAAAATGATGGTCAGGTTGTTGTTGAAACGGTGGACCAGGCTACCGGCCATTTCTCCGGCGGTACACAGGCGTTCAACCCGCTTGGCGCGGAGATCTGTGCTGGTTTCTTCGTTTTGCTGGAGATCCTGGAGTGTGTCTACTGCTGCGCGTCCCCGGGCTTCTCGTTCATATTCCGCCACGGCCTGTCGCAAGATGGTTCTGGTTTTTCCCAGGTTACTGAGCGGCCTGCGGAGCATCCAAGAAACCCTGGCCCGGTTCAATGCTTCAACCGCAGCATCTGCAGGCTGATGGGGGTCCAGAATCAAGATGCGTTGTGTGTGTGGGTTCGCCTCTTTGGCCTCTTCCAGCAGGTCCAGGCCTGTGCCGCCTTCCAGGTATTGGTCTACGAGGAGGACCGCCGTAGGCAGTGCTGCGAGGCAACGTAGGGCTTCTTTCGCATCTGTGACGTGGAGCAGGCTGTTGCGAAGGGGAAGGGCCGCCGCGCGCACCTGTCGGGCAATTTCAGGCGAAGGGCTTACCAGAAGCAGCGTGTGGTCTGACATGGGGAGGTACCTCAAGCAGAAGGTTGTCCGGGGCAGGCCGGGGAGCCGATGCGCCCGGATTCGAAAATTACCGCCAGCGTGGTGGAAACCCGCCAGCAGGGGAGAGTGAATCTGAGTCGCTTATTTATATATTTCCCAACAGAAATAATTGTAAATAAATTGTTTTTCTGTAGTCCTCCTGGGGCTTTGTTCGCTGGCCCGTTGTTTGCATTACCCGTTTGCAGGGAGAAGTTCCGAGCGGATATTTTTTGGAGGGAACCGGCCTTCGACGGATGGCAGCCCCGACCTGTCGTCCAGAATCGAAACAGCCGGTTCCCCCCTTTTTTGTTTTTGGCGGTGCGTGTCAATGCCGATGACTTCTTTTTTTATTCCCAGCTGCAAGAAAATCTCTCGGGCTCGCGCAAAGAGTTCCGTTGCTCGATAGCCGTCTGGCTGGTTCTGGAGAAAGCGAGCATAATCTCTGCACGCCTCGGCTTCGCCCAGGAGGTATCCGGTATCTCTGTGCAAGGCGAGGCTGCGTTCGAACCGGTCTGCTGCGGAGGCCGCATCGTTCTGCTGGGCAGCTATGCTGCCCAAAATGCGGAGGGCGTCTGCAGCACCTATGTGGTGGTCAATTTCTTCGAACCGTTCCAGGGCGCTTCGACTCATTTTTTCGCAACTTTTGAGATTGTTTTCTTTGAGCAGAATTTCACTGAGGTTGAGTTGCACAATGGCTTCGTGCAGGATGTCGTATTGTTTGCGGGCCAGTTTCAGGCAGGCCGCATAGTGGATTTTCGCCTGTGCAATGTCGCCATGGTCGGCCAGACATTTGCCCATATTGAGCAGGGTGGGCGTGAGGCGGTCCCATTGTTCTAAATCTCGATAGAGGTTCAGGCTCTGGCGGTAGGCCTGTAGTGCGCTGCGTAGATCTCCTCGGATGCCGTAAAGGATGGCCATGTTCATTGCAACGGAGGCGATTTGCTCTTCAAGGTCCAGTTCTCGGGCAATCCGGAGTGCGCTGCTGTAGGTGTGCTGGAGGTCTGCCCAGCGACCCTGCTCCAGGTAAATGGAGCCCATTTTGATGAGAATATCACACTCGCCCGCAGGGTCTCGCTGTTGTAGAAAGAGGTGGAGGCTGCGCTGGTAAAATGTGAGTGCGCGTTCAAATTTTTTGCGCCGGGCATAAATACGACCCATGCCTTTCCAGGCTTCTGCCTGGGCTCGAACGTCTTCGTAGATTCGAGAAAGACGGACCAGGTCGCGGAAGAGTTTTTCGGCTTTGGGCCAGTTTTTCAGGCGGGTGTGCACCGCACCGGCAGAGCGCAGGATTTGAATGTTGAGGTGAATGGTTTCGCTATTTCCGGGCAGGTATTCCAGTATTTCAAGAGCCTGATGATAAAAAGAGGCGGCCTGGTTCATTGCGCTGAACGTGCGAGCCCGGTCTCCAGCTGCAACCAGGTGAGGGAGTGCACGGCTGTGATCTCCGCCTGCCAGATAATGTTCTGCCAGGGCTTCCACGACTTCCTCGAGGCGTTCTCCATAGGTTTTTTCATAGCCTCGCGCCAGATCTATATGTAGGCTGGGGCGCAGGGCTTCTGGTGTGCGCCGCACGATGGTTTCCTGAAGAGGAGCTGAAGTGAACTCGCAGGCGGTTTCCGTCTGGGCAATTACGCTATGGATGCGTGTGAGCGCACCCAAGATACGCATAAAGCGCACGCGGTTGAGGCCCAGCGCATGTTCGATGACGGTGGGGTCGAATGTGGGGCCCCAGA
>JAQCGA010000384.1 GCA_027619145.1 bacterium
TCGTCGCGTGGGAATTATGACGATACGGACCATTTGTTGGGTGATTTGTATCTGTTGAATTTACTTGAAGAGGATGAAGTGTTGCGGACGTTTTACCGGAAGTGTGTGGAAGATTCCTGGCAGGTTCACCGAGATGAGAAGATGGCGTGGTTCAATTTTGTGTACGGAGTGGTGCTGGGAGAGGAATATGGGGATCTGGAGGGATCGCGGTGGAATTTGCAGATGCATCCAACGTGCCGCATACTCCAGCCGCAGATGAACAGTTTGCGGACGGATCTGGAGTTTTTTGAGGGAGCAGAAAGGCGGGAGGCGCTGCATCCATTGCCGGTTCACGAGCGGGCATCGGACAATGAGTACGAGTGGAAGGGAAGTCCGTTTCGGCTGGACGGCTGGACATCGCGTATTGTAGCGTTGATGGAAGTGTCGCCACACGATCCATATGTGCAGGTTGCAACAGATGCGGCGGGACAGATGTACTGGAGCAATACGCAGGGCGAGACCTGGCATGCGGTAGAAGGTGTAGAGGGTGTGCGCGACGTTTTGTTTTCGCCCGATTATCCGTGGATGGTTTTTGCTGCGACCGATACAGGGGTTTACCGGACGATGGACGGGGGAGTGCGGTGGGAGAACGTGTTCTCGAAGCGGGTACAGGAGGTACGGTTCCGGGTGGAGAATACGCAGGTGTTGTATGCGGTGGGGCCGGAGGGTGTGTACAGGAGTGAAGACCTGGGTGAGTGGGATCTGGGTACGGTGTGGCAGAAGGTGAATGGTGATGGGCCTTCGGGTGCAGTGTTTGCGGTGGATGTGGGCGGTGAGGAGGCGACGGTGTATATGCTGACGCGGCGGGGACTTTTTGCACAGGCGGAGCATGAGCAAGAGTGGAAGGCGTTTCCGCAGATTTCTCGGCAGCGGGGGTTTTCAACGGTGGATCCGATTGGTGGAGATCCGTTGTGGTTGCGTGTGGACCCGAAGGTGCATGGACGTTTGTTCCGGGCGGTGAATTCGGAACGAAGCGGGGTGGTTGTGAGTGTGAGTGAGGATGGTGGCCATGCGTGGAGTCCGGTGGTGCGGGAGTTGAAGCCACTGATGGATTGGGCTGTGGGGACGTACCAGGATGTAATTTCAGGTGAAGAGTTGCATCGGTTGCGGGAAGTGATGCGTGCGTATCCGATTCGGGATTTGCGGGTGGATCCGGGAAACCCGGATGTGTGGTATGGGCTGATGGAGAAGGGCGTTGCTGTGACGCGGGATGCGGGTGTGTCCTGGGAGGTGAGCATCAAGGGGCTGGATATTCCGCAGGTAGCTGCGATCTGGACGCCCCGGCACGCGGATCTGGTGATGGCGGGTACGCCGGCGGGCATGTATGTGAGTCTGAATCAGGCCGCGTCCTGGACGGATACGTCGCTGATTTTGCAGGAGCCGGGTGCGTTGCGTGCGGAGATTGGTGGGGTTGGATATTTGACGGCGTACTGGATGGGGCGGTACCACGGATTTATTACAGAAGAGCAGGCGAATGCTGTGTGGTGGAAGGACGCTTGATTTGACACCATCTACAGGAGAAGAGAATGAATAACCCATATGAGGGTGTGGACTGGTCGCATGTGACCCGGGTACCCAGTGCTACGCATATGCATCTGATGAACCAGGCGGGTGTTGAGAATGCGTACCGGTACGGGATGCGGCATATGCCGATTTCAAATTATTATCCGTCCGCGCCGTACGATGCGAAGAGACGGCAGAGTGATTTCCGGTTGCAGCAATGGTGGCCCGCCCGGCGAGATGGGAAGGTGCTGGAGCCGCCGATCAAGTGGAATGAGATTGTTACATGGATTGACGAGGTGGAAGAGCCGTACCGGTCGGCATTTCCGTTTACGGAGACGGAGCCGGTGTACGAGAAGATTCCAGACGATGTGATTTTGAGCCACAATGCGGAGCACCACGGGTTCAGCAATTCTCGGGCACACATTTGCAGTCCGGGGTCTTCGTTTGCTTCGGGAACATTTGATATTCACCAGCATTATCGGACGCATGACCACGGGTTTTCCATTGGTTTTGGGGGGACGTGGCAGGAGGCGTTTGAGGGGATGATCGAGGAGTTGGATTACCCGGATGGCGGCGGGATTACGATTAATCATCCAACGTGGTTTACCCGGTTTTCAGATGAAGATTTGCTGGAGATGCTGGATTTTGACGAGCGGGTGCTGGGGATTGAAATTTATAACGATTATTCCGGGAAGAAGAACTGGTTTGAGAATCCGGATTATAAAGCGCCGGATGAGCCGGAGGTTGGGTTTTCGCTGGCGATGTGGGACCGGGTTCTGGCAACGGGGCGGAGGTGCTGGGGGTTTTGTGTGCCGGACCACAGCGCGGGGGGCGGGAAAGATTGGAATGGGCGCTGCGTGTTGCTGGTTCCGGCGTTTACGGAGCATGAGTGTTTGAAGGCGTATCGGCAGGGACGGTTCTACGCGTGTTTGAAGAATAATGGATTGACGGTGCAATCGTTTGAGGCGTCGGATACGACGATTACTGTAGCATTGAATCAGGCCGCGAAGATTCGATTCATCAGTGATGCGGGGGAATTGAGTTCGGGTACGGGGGATCGGATGACGTGCGATGTTCCGCAGAAGGATGGTGCGCCGAGTGTGAAGTATGTGCGGGTGGAAGTGTCGGATGATTCGGGCGAGCGGCTGTTTCTACAGCCGGTGATGTGGTAGAGGTGAGCATTCGTACGATGGAGGTACAGGACGATGAAGGTGATTGCGGATCTTTGTGTGGTGCCTATTGGAGTGGGCGTGTCGGTATCCCGGTACGTGGCTGTGTGCGAACGTATTCTGGAAGATGCGGGGTTAAACCCGCAGTTGCACGCGTACGGGACGAATGTGGAGGGCGAGTGGGACGTGGTGTTCGAGGCGTTTAAACGGTGTCACGAGGAGATCCACAAATTGGGAGCGCCCCGGATTTCTACGACGATGAAGGTCGGTACGCGGACAGACCGGGAGCAGACGATGGCGGATAAGGTGCGGAGTGTTGAGGAGAAGTTGGCGGGAAAGTAGATGGGTTCAGGATGTTCTATTGACCCATAAGGCCCAGGAATTCAGACGATTTTCCACATCGACGTAGGGGCACAACGCGTTGTGCCCGCCTGAGGGTTTCTGTTCCACAGGTCCTCGGATTGTTCACAGGCAACCAGGAGGTTCGCACGATGTCACAGGACGTACCCGAACGATTGCACGTTTATCAAAATCACACGATAGATAGCACGCGGTGGGGCGGGTATGTACCGCGCGATGATGATATTGTGATTGCGACGCCGTATAAGTGTGGTACGACGTGGATGCAGCATATTGTTCATAATTTGATTTTCATGTGTGAAGAGGGTATATCACCGGGCGATCGATCGCCGTGGATCGGTTTCAGGCCTGCGCCTTTGGAGCCGGTAATGGAGCGGCTGGAGGAGCAAACGCACCGGCGGTTTATCAAGTCGCATTTGCCGCTGGATGGTATCCCGTATTTCCCGCAGGTGAAATATATTGTGGTGAGCCGCGACGTGCGCGATGTGTTTATGTCGTTGTGGAATCACTATAGCGGATATACACAAAAAGCGTATGAGAAGTGTAATGATACTCCCGGACGCGTGGGAGACGTAATTCCAGTTTGTCCCAAAGAAATTCGTGATTTCTGGAAGCTGTGGATTACGAAGGGATGGTTTGAGTGGGAAACTGAGGGGTATCCGTTCTGGTCGAATATGCGGCACGTGCAAACGTGGTGGAATTTCCGACATTTGCCCAATATTTTGTTTGTGCATTACAATCGGTTGAAAGAGAATCTGGGAGATGAGATTTTGCGGATTGCCGCGTACCTGGAGATGGATTTGCCAGAGGGGAAGTTGGAAGAGGTTATGGCGGCAGTATCGTTTGATACGGTGAAACAGGATGCGATTGCGCGGGAAGAGGAGCGTGTGAAGGATCGGTCCGAGCTGACGTTTAAGGAGGGGGCGCGGACGTTTTTCTATAAGGGGACGAACGGACGCTGGAAGGATGTGTTGACGGAGGAAGATCTGGCATTGTATGAAGCGGCGGCCCAGCGGGAACTTTCGCTGGAATGCAGGCGGTGGCTGGAGTGCGGTGAGTTAGGTTGAAGAACTACAGGTGGTGTTGAGTTGATCCATCTGAGATTTTTGTGACTTCTCTGCGCAACATCGGAATAGGTATCTGAGTCAAATGATCGGATATCTTATTTGGTGGAAGATTCGTCCGGCAAGGGAGGAATGTTGTGGCGGAGGCGCATACGGGAGATTCAACGGCAAAGGCCATTGTGAAATTTTATGAGACGTACGAGGAGGCCGAACGCCTGAAACGCGATATCGGTCCTCTGGAGTTCGTGCGGACTCAGGAGCTTATTCGTCGTTTCTTACCTTCTCCTCCTGGCGTGATTTGTGACATTGGCGGGGCAACCGGAGTGTATGCGTTCTGGCTTGCTGGTCTGGGCTATTGCGTGCATCTGGTAGATATTGTTCCGCGTCATATAGAAGAGGCCATCCGAATCTGGAAGGAAACTGGAAGAATGAAGAACGCCGTGAAGTGATTCTGAATCTGGCAAGGTTGCTGGAAAATGAACCTGTTCTGGGACCGAGAATTATGGCGATTGCTCGAAAAAGTGAGTGATTGTTCGAGGTCATTACACGATGATTTTGT
>JAQCGA010000385.1 GCA_027619145.1 bacterium
CGCTGGCTGAGGGGTTTGAAAAGGCGGAGAAGCGGCCGCTTAAAATGACGTGGGATTTTTCGCATCCGGCGGTTGTCAAACATCTGTCTCCGCCCTACTGGGATCGGCTTGCGGAACGGCCCGATTTGATCCAGACGGCTCAGCAGTTCCACTTTCGGCCATTTAATGGACATCACGCACAGATTCCTGCATTGAACAGAAGCGGGCAGTTTACGCCAGAGTTTCTGGACTGGCTGGAATTTGCCGAACGGGTGATTGCGTGCTGGCTAGAGACCGCCACACCTGGGCGAGAGATGTTTTCCTGTCCAGAACAGATCGGCGGGGGATATTTTTTGTCCGTATTCGGAGACCGGTGGAAGGATGTAATAGCGATTCGGGGAGAACTGGACCGGGTCTGGAAAAAGCAGATGCGGAAGTGGAAACCCGGGAAGAGCAGGTAAAAGGAACGAAGTGATGTCCAGATCTTATCAATCGATCGATTGCAATTTCTACGATGAGTTGACTCTACGTGTAATTCAACAGGAAATGTGTGTTCTGGTAATACTGAATGTCTCTGGGGATGAAGAGCGGGTGGAGGCGGTAATTGAGGATGTGTACACAAAAGGGGATGAGGAATTTTTGCGGCTGGATAATGGGGCTGTGGTTCGGCTGGACCGGTTGATTGAAGTGGATGGAAAGATCGTGCCTACCGACTGAGTGAATTTGGGGATGGGTGAGCATATTCGGTGGTGGGTGACCCCATGAGAAAAGGCCAATACCTGTTCAGGGTTGGCCTTTTCTCATAAACCAAAAAAAGAGGACGAGCAATCTTATGTGCGAAGTACGAAATCGGATCTATTCTTGAGTTGCCGGAGATCCGAAGCAGAAGCAGACGCCGTAGGGTTCTTTGGCGAAGAAAACGCGGTACTGTTTCCCGTCGTGGGTGTCTTCGCGGAGTTCTGAGGGTTCGATGCCTTTGGCGTCCAGTTCCTGGCGGAGAGCATCCACGTTGCTGACGGCAAAATAACAACTGGCCTGTCCGGGGTCTTCACCATTGACTGCCAGGCCAATTTCGGCATCGTTGCGGCGGAGGACGGCTGAGGTTTTGGTTTTTGAGACGAGAGAGAATCCGAGTACCTGGGTGTAGTAGCCGATTGCGGGGCCCAGTTCCTGTGCGGGCAGAGCAGCTATTTTTGTATCTCCAATGGGATAGGCGCCGTTGAAGTGTACGTTTGCCATGTAGAGATTCCTTTCAAGCGGGCTGTGGAAAGGTTTGCAGATATCTATTCCGTCAGGAATTGGCGAGGCATGCCTCGCCCTTACGATTGGCGTTTGAGCAGGTGATGTCTGGGAAAGCAGGTCAGGTTTCTGATGTAACTATGAATGTAAGGTGCCGGAGTCACACAAGAAAGATTATATCGGTTTGAGAGACGATTCAAACGAGGTCTGACGGATGGATGAAAAACGTGACGCTTACGGAGAAAATGTGAATCAGCGGATTTAACGGAGATGTGGATCTATTGATGAAAGGGACGCTATGGCTGGCAGGGAGAGCCGGAAGGCAAAGCAGGGGCGAGTGGCGGAAATCTTGAAGATTTTGAGGAAGGTATTCCCGGGTGCGGATTGTTCGTTGCGTTATGAAAACCCGCTACAGTTATTGATTGCAACCATTCTCTCTGCGCAGTGTACAGATGAGCGGGTGAATATGGTTACGCCAAAGCTGTTTGCTCGTTTTGGTACGGCAAAAGCATTTGCGGAGGGGCCGCTGGAGGAAATTGAAGAACTGGTGCGGTCTACGGGATTTTACCGCAATAAGGCAAAAAATATCCAGGGCTGTTGCCGGGCACTGGTAGAAGAACACGGAGGGGAGGTACCGGAGACGATGGAAGCGCTCACGGCACTGGACGGGGTGGGGCGAAAGACTGCCAATGTGGTGCTGGGCAACGCGTTTGGAATTGCTTCGGGCGTGGTGGTGGATACACATGTACGTAGAATTTCTAACCGCCTGGGGCTTACGGCGAAGCAGGATCCGGTGAAGATCGAGGAGGATTTAAGCAAGCTGGTACCCCAGAAAGACTGGGTGATATTCCCGCATTTGTTTATCCGGCACGGCCGGGCAACCTGTAGAGCCCGATCGGCCGATTGTGATGTATGTGAGATTGCGTCTTTGTGTCCCTCACGGGGCCAGGCTTGATCTGGAGGCCGTTACCCGCTTCACATCCAGAAATCCTTTGGCTTCCCGGCCCGTGCGGGGAACATCTGCACGAAATGGCTTTTCCTGGCCAGGTGGGAGGTTTTTGGAAATGATGGGGTAGCGGGTGAGTGGCTGTCCGTTTGCATCTTCGGTGCGTAACTCGAGCACAACGGAATTCACATGCTGGTTGCTGACATTTCGGAGGACGCCCCAAACGGCGAACGTTTGGCCGGTCCGGTCGTCTCGCCAATCCCACGATACGATGTTGACCGAATCTATGGATACGGTTTTGCCCAAATCCACGGCAGACGCACCGGACGGGGTTGCCAGGTGTGGAACCCGGGCGGGTTCATTGTCCAGAATTGGCCAGAAGAGGCCGGTGAACAGAAAGAATAAGAGAATCAGTATAGCGATCCATCCACCAAACCGAGAACCGGATTCCGCCATATAATTAAAACCTCCGTAAAAGATGAACTGGTGTGGCGGGAAAGGGTTATGTTAAAAGAGTTAATACAGAATAAGCGTTTGTTTGTCAATTCTTAAAAGCTGAGTCGTTATCTGTTTTGAACCCGCAGGATACAGCAAGATACAATGTTTTTTTTAAATCAATTTATCTGGAAGAAGGGGCTTGACTTTCAGGGAGAAGAAAGCTAAATTATACGGCCAAAATTGAAACGAGGCTAATGCCTCTCACGGGGAGAGGATATGGGCCGGGGGCCGGTACAGGGTTCACAGAGGCTGTATCGGTTTTTTTGTATTTTATTGGAAATGGCTGAAGATTCTGCGTCCAGAGTCCGATATTCCACTATTCGCTATTCGCTATTCGCTACTGCAATCTGCACCTGCGCACATCAGGCCTCACGTGGGCATAGAGGAGGGTTGAAACCTTATGGCCAAGAAAATGACGAAAAAAAAGCTGACATTTTTTCAGAAGTTGCTCACAGAACGCAAGAGAGAACTGTTGCGGCAGGTAATGAATCAGGACGAAGACCTCAATGGGTTGCGTGGAGAGCATTTTGCCGATCCGCTGGATATGGCAGGAAATGCGTCTTCTCTGGAGCTTATGTCCGCACTGGGGAATAACGAACGGATAGAGCTGGCAGAGATTGACCATGCGTTGGCCAAAATTGAAGATGGTACGTATGGGATTTGTGAAGATTCTGAAGAAATGATCAGCGAAGTGCGGTTGACGGCGATTCCAACGGCACGTTTCACGCGCGAGTGTCAGGAAAAACACGAGCGGAACCCGGCATTTTTGGACCGGCCGAGGCGTCGTGTTCTTACCAGCGACGACTTGCCGGTGAGCAGCGACGACGATTCCTGAGCGTATGGGATAAAAAAGAGGGCGATTCTTCGGAGTCGCCCTCTTTTTTTGTGCCGAATAGGGAAAAACTTTACTTTCCGCGCACTGCCTGGATCATTGTGCGGCAGCCCTGGAGGTAGATGCCGGTGTCCACGGAGAGAGATATATAACGTACTCCTGCATCAATCCATCGCCGAGCGGCCTCGGGCCCATCGGCAAAGGTGCCTACGGTTAATCCGGCCGCATTGATTTTTTCGGCGGCCTGGCGCATCCGGTCTACGACCCGCGGGTCACTGATCTGTCCGGGGATGCCCAGGGACTGCGAGAGGTCGTATGGGCCCAAAAAGATGACGTCCAGGCCCGGAACGGCAATGATTTCATCCAGATTTTCCAGACCTTCAACGCCTTCCAGATGGATGAGTACCATTTGTTCTTCGTTGAGGCGTTCAAATATTTTGGGGCCGTCGGAAAAGTACCGGGCCGCCCGGGTGTAGGGTGAGACGCCGCGCATGCCCAGGGGCGCGTATTTGGCGGCCCGAATCAGGGCTTCGGCATCGGCCTTTGTGCAGATCTGGGGTACCTGAACACCCGAAGCGCCAATGTCCAGGGCGCGTAAAATCTGAGCTGGGTCGTTTTCCCGGACGCGAACGATGGGTGTAATGCCTACTCCTGCGGCTGTTCGGCAGAGGTCTTCGGTGGTGGGGATGTCCAGGGGGCCGTGTTCGGTGTCCAAAATGACAAAATCGAATCCAGCGTAGGCGGCAATTTCAAGGAGTGCACCGGAGGCGAGGTTGACAAATGGCCCCAGCACAACGTCTCCGTTTTTCAGTCTGGATTTCAGGGTTTCCGGCATGGTTCCTCCAGCGTGGGTCGGAATTCTGTTCTGTGTTTTTCGAAATGGATCGGAAGGTTCCTGGATCGGTGGAATATAGGCTTCCAGAGCAAAGGTGTAAAGAGGAATTTGAACGTGGGGATACGTACGGCATCTTGACTTTTGGTGTGGACCTGTGTATCATATGACAGATTGCAGAATTTTTCCCAGAAGGAGGTTGCCATGTCGGTAGATTTGCGGAAACTGGCCCTGCGTTTGAAGGTGGTTGAAATGCTGAAGCATTACAGCCAGGCGAAGCGCCAGATGATGATGTTGCGGCGGTGGAAAAAATTCCTGATTCACCCGAATTGAACTTCACACCCGGGATGATCCGGCCGGGCGG
>JAQCGA010000386.1 GCA_027619145.1 bacterium
GGGGATTCGGCGGTTCATTCTGCGTGCAGGAATGGTTCCGGGAAGTACGCGGGCACTGGGGTGGGATACGGTTTCGGCAGTGGGGAGCTCTGCGGGACGGTATTTTTCCGAGCGTTCATTTGGGCATACAGGGTTTACAGGGACAACATTGTGGGCGGACCCGGAGCGGGACCTGGGTGTGGTGCTGTTGACGAACCGGGTACATCCGAGCCGGGATAATCAGAGGATCCGGACGTTGCGGCCGGCATTTCACGATGCGGTTGTGGAGGCGGTGGAGAAGTAAAAAGGCAAAAAGGGTGTGGATCATGGTGATCCGCACCCTTTTTGTTTTGCGATGCATGTCTTTTATACAAAGGCTTTCTGGAGGTATTCCAGGTCCAATTCTGGATAGATCGGGAAGCGGTCGAGCAGGTTCGCCACGCGGGTTTGCGCGGTTTCGAGTGTTTCTGAATCCAGGCGGTAGCGGGCCTGGCTCAGTTCGCCGGCTTTTTTCCCTTTGGCAATTTTGGCTGGTTTCGTATTGGAGAGGACCAGGTGGATGATTTGCGCGATTTCTCGCATTTCCTCTTTGCCCATGCCCAGGGTGGTAAGTGCGGGCGTTCCTACCCGGAGGCCGCTGGTGTACCAGGCACCGTTGGGGTCAAAGGGTAGGGAGTTGCGGTTGAGCGTGATGCTGGCATCGCGCAGGGCAGATTCTGCCTGACGCCCGGTGAGGCCGAAAGGCGTGACGTCGATGAGGAGCAGGTGGTTGTCCGTGCCGCCACTGACCACGGTCATGCCTGCTTGCTGGCAATATTCGGCGAGTGTGGTAGCATTTTTCACAATTTGATGTGCGTAGGTCTGGAAAGCTTCGGTATTGGCTTCTTTGAAGGCAACGGCTTTGGCCGCCATGGCGTGCGGGAGCGGCCCTCCCAGGATCATCGGGCAGCCCTTGTCCACATGTTCGGCGAATTCTTTTTTGCAGAGGACCATGCCGCCGCGCGGGCCCCGCAGGGTTTTGTGCGTGGTGGTGGTTACGACGTCTGCATGGGCCACCGGGTCGAAGTCTCCGGTGAAGACTTTGCCTGCAACCAGCCCGGCGAAATGGGCCATGTCCACCATGAGTACTGCGCCGATTTCATCTGCAATTTCTTTGAAGATGCGGAAGTTGATTTTGCGGGGATACGCGCTGTACCCGGCCAGGAGGATGAGGGGTTTGAAGGCTTTTGCCTGGGCGCGGATCTGGTCGTAGTCCAGGAGTTTGCTTTCTTTGTCTACGCTGTAGGAGTCCACGTCGAACATTCGGGCGGAAACGTTGTGGCGGTAGCCGTGTGTGAGGTGGCCGCCAGAGTAGTAGTTCAGGCCCAGGAGCCGCTGGCTGCCCAGCGCGGTTTTGAGTTTGGTCCACTGTTCGCCCGAGAGGGCCGAGGGATCGGTTTCACCCAGGTTTTCCAGGTGCGGTGCCTGTATGCGGGCAGAGAGGATGGCCCAGTAGGCCACCATGTTGGCATCTGCACCGGAGTGGGGCTGGACGTAGGCGTGGTCTGCGCCGAAGAGCTCACAGGCCTGGGATGCGGCCAGGCTTTCCACAGCGTCCACGTTGTCGCAACCAGCGTAGAACCGACGGTAGGGGATGCCTTCGGCATATTTATCCGTGAGGAGATTTCCCAGGGCCAACTGCGTGGCGAGCGAGCAGTAGTTCTCGCTGGCAATCATTTTGAGATTGTTTCGCTGGTCAGTTCGGTTACAATGGATTTGGCTACTTCGGGTGAGACGGTAGAAATTTGTTCGAGGGCGGCCAGGTAAGCGACGAAACCGGGATGTAGTGTAACACCCGCTTCCGCAGCTTCGGCAAGATATGTGGCAAGTACGGAAGTTTCGGTCATGGGCTTTTCTATTGGTGAGACCTGAGACATAAGCTCCTCCGTGGGGATGGATCGGATTGTGGATAACGATTGGGTTAGAGCCCGGTGGGGTGCCGGTTCCAAAAGCCCTGAAGAAGGAGATTTTAATCGCAGGTTGGTGAGGATAAAACCTTGCAAATAAAAAACGCCCAGGCTTTTGGTGTATCGATTTCGCCCAGGCGATCGGCTTTTCTAGAAGGACCGGCGCTCCCTCGTGGTTGATTCCACGGTTTTGTTCGCCAGTTACGCGGTCCATTGTATGGATTGCTTATCAGTAAATATATCAGATTTTTGTTGACCGTCAATACCTTTTTCCTGTTCGGTGGAGCAGGCGTAGCAGATTTTATGCTTGCGAAAGATTCGCAAGCCCACTATATTTGCATCTCAAATGCGACCTATTTTGAACCTGACTTCCCCGCGTGGATGGATCGTTGCTCCCTTGAATAGGGGAGCTTTTTTTATGCCCCAGGGAGGATTTGCAAATGGATGGATTGTTTCATGTAATTGAGGCGCAGCAGTTTGACCGGAATTTGATGACGAAAATTTTTGCAGTAACCAAAGAGATGGAGGAAGTTGTCAGCCGGTACGGTTCCAATATTTTGAGTCGCCGAATTATGGCCACGTTGTTTTATGAACCAAGCACGCGTACCCGGTTGTCGTTCGAGGCGGCCATGCGTCGGTTGGGTGGGGGGGTAATCACCACCGAGAGTGCCCAGGAATTTTCCTCGGCGGCCAAGGGCGAGACGCTGGAAGATACGATCCGGATTGTGGAAGGGTATGCAGATGTGATTGTGTTGCGGCATTTTGAGAGCGGTGCAGCACGTCGGGCAGCAGATGTGGCTTCGGTGCCGGTGTTAAATGCGGGCGACGGGCCAGGGCAGCATCCCACGCAGGCTTTGCTGGATATGTATACGATCCAGAAGGAAATTGGCCATCTGGATGGGATTTCGGTGGCGATGGTGGGAGATCTGGCCAACGGTCGGACGGTGCGTTCTCTGGCGTATTTGTTGGCCAAGTACGATGATGTAAAGCTCTACTTTGTGGCACCAGATGTGGTGCGGATGAAAGAGGATATTAAGGAGTATCTGAAACGCCACGGCGTGCATTTTGAAGAGCAGAAGGATTTGATTGAGGTGGCGCGTAAGGTGGACGTGATTTACCAGACACGCATCCAGCGGGAGCGGTTTGGCGACCGAATTGAAGATTACGAGTCTGCACGCGGAAAATATGTGATTGATGCAAAGGTGATGGAGGCGCTGTCGGAGAAAGGGCGCGTGATGCACCCGTTGCCCAGGGTAGATGAGATTGACAAGGAAGTGGATGCAGACCCGAGGTCGGCGTACTTCCGGCAGGCACACAACGGGTTGTTTATCCGAATGGCCCTGTTGCGGATGGTATTGGAAGCGTGACCGGTTGTCAGGGTGGATGAGAATAGCAGGAGGTTGAGATATGGTGGTTCAGACGCCGATACGGTGCCGCGTATGCGGCAAGGTGATGGGGAAGGTACGGGATTTTGAGGGGCAGATATTTACACTTTGTATTGTCTGCGAAAAGGCCTTGAAGGCCGCCAAGAAGAGGAGGCCGCATGAAGATTAAAACCATTCGAGCCGTACAGGTGGACCTGCCCGCACGGAAGCCGCGTTCCACAGGCCGGCGGGATCCCTGGTCTGTGGACGATGAAGTGGCGAACCCGATGTCGAAGTTTCCGGCCTACAAGCGGCACCGGTCTTCGTGGATGCCGAAGAAGTGGGGTGGTGTGTGGGTGCAGGCGGTGGCAGAAGATGGGACGTTTGGGCTGGGGCATACGACGTTTGGGCGGCCGGTGGCGGCGGTGATTGATGATCATCTGGGGCCTATGCTGGAAGGCGAAAGTTGTTTTGCGATTGAGAAGTGCTGGGATATGATGTTCCGGATGTCCAAGCCGTATGGCAGTTCGGGGCTGGCGGCCTGCGCGATGAGCGGGGTGGACCTGGCGCTGTGGGATCTGGTGGGTAAGTTGCAGGGGCGGCCAGTGTACGAGTTGATGGGCGGGCCGGTACGGGATCGGATTCCCTGTTATGCTACGGGGAACGATACGGATTGGCAACTGGAACTGGGGTTCAAAGCGGTGAAGCTGGCCTGCCCGTATGGGCCGGTGGACGGGCTGGACGGGCTGGACAAAAACGAGCGCTTGGTTGCACAGGCGCGGGAGCTGGTTGGACCGGATGTGGAAATTATGCTGGATTGTTATATGGCGTTTGATGTGGAGTACACGATTCGGCTGGCACAGCGGTTACGGCCGTACGGATTGAAGTGGATTGAGGAGTTTTTGATTCCGGAAGATATGGATGGACACCAGGCGGTACGCGAAGCGGTGAACTGGACGGGCCTGGCTTCGGGCGAACACCTGTATACGCATTATCCTTATCTGCAGTTGATTAAAGCGGGATCGCTGGATGTGTTGCAGCCAGATATCAAATGGGTGGGCGGGTTGACGCCGTGTATGAAGATTGCCCATATGGCGGAAGCGGCAGGTATTCAGGTGATTTTGCACGGGGGGGCGACCACGCCGTACGGGCAGCATTTTACGTTGGCAACTTCGAATGCGCCGTGGGCAGAGTGTTATATTGGTTCCTCACCAGGAATTCCGCTGGCGGAGGTGGCCGAACCGTGGATGGCCACACCGGAGGATGGGTGGTTGCGACCCAGGGATGCAATGGGGTTCGGGATTGAGATTCCGGAGGGGGCGATCCGGCCGTTTGTGTACTGACGGTGGGGGAGATAGATATGGAAAAGGGCGACCGTTTGGTCGCCCTTTTTTGT
>JAQCGA010000387.1 GCA_027619145.1 bacterium
TCCAGCATCAATTCTGTAAGGCTGCGAAACAAATTCAACCGCGCCTCCTTCGATTGATTGTTGCTGATGCCCGGCAAGCCCTGGTGCTTCCAGAATAGATTCTGGTTCACAGAAACCTGCAGATTTCCCCGCGTTCGATGTGCCCACTTCCCCAACAAACCAGAAGAGACAAAATCCCCGTTCTGTCGATGCGACAAAACGTCGTCATTCTTGTTGTACTCCGTCCCATTGTCATCCAAAAACCGGAAGTTGTTGTCACTGGAGGAATAATCCGCCATCACCAGATACTCCGTCTGGTCACGATCTCCTGAAAGGAGCACATTCAGCCCCCGCGTATCCAGCGAACCCCAGGAACCGCTTCCACTTTGCCGAACGCCATCTTTTGCAGAACGAGTCCGCAGATGAACCGTCCCTCCCATTGCACCACCGGACGCAGCCGCACCCCGGTACACCTCAATCTGCTCCACCTGTGACAGCGGCAGGTTCCCCAGGTCCACCCCACCGCCCACAGCACTGTTGAGCGGAATCCCGTCCAGATACACCTCAACTTGCTCCGACGAAGACCCCCGGATGGAAATGGTGCTGAAACTCCCCAACCCTCCCAAACGCTTGACCTGCACACCCGCAGAGGAAGAAAGCACCTCCGGAACAGATGTGGCCCGCCCCTCAAAATCTTTGCGCGACAGCACTGTAACAAATGCCGGCATTCGGTGCAGATCGGCAGCGCCCACAGGCTGGGCGACCACCTGAATCTCCTCCAATGGAATCGCCTCTGGCGTTAACGTCAGGTCTAAAACCACCCGATCTTCTCCAACCAGAAAAACGGTTTTACGAACCAATTCACGGTATCCCACACGAGAGATCTCCACCACAACCACACCGGACTCCAAGGGACCAAGCACAAACCATCCGTCGGCGTCGGTCTCGGTACCCAACCCCTTCCCCGGAATGGATACGGATGCACCCGCAATCGGCTCCCCAGAACGCACGTCCGTTACCTTGCCCGTCAGGACCGTCCCTTCAAGGCCAGAGACAGAACCGGCAAAAACCAGGGTCCAGGTAACGATCCACAGATATGTAAATTGAGTTGCCTTCATAACACAAAAAAATCCCCGCCTCGTGAACCGAAGCCGGGGATACAGGTAGAGCCCTGAATATACCTATAGATCGCCGCTCTGGCTTCCTGGTCCACGAGGAAGAACGAATCAAGCATATTGGTTCAGGCAGGTCTTCTGACTTCCGGATCGTTTGCTTTCCGCACCTTCCCAGCCGGTCACTTCGGCCAGTGGTCGTGTTGCGGAGTGCATCCCCGGTTACAGCGGCGGGCCCGCGACGGAATTACACCGTCTTCCCTCTTCGCCCCCAAAGGGGCAACCTGAACCTTGTTCATCAACATCTCAAAGATCGTGTAGTGCTCTCAATATAAACCTCCAACGCAGAATCGTCAAGCCCGAACTGTTTGGGAAAGAACCCTTTTCATCGTCCAGCGGCTTTTTTCTTGCATCCATTCTGGTTTCTTATATCTTGTCCGAGAAAGATCCCTGCCACTTCTCCTCCGGGCTTTGCCCGGTGCCACCAACCGGACACCTGTGCCGCCCGCCATTTCCCTACCAGATGCCTTTGCGCATTGCGAAGCCCTCACACGGGCTCATTACGAAAACTTCCCCGTTGGTTCCAGGCTGATTCCCGGGCACCTGCGCCCGCACGTATGTAGCATTTATGCGTTCGCACGTACAGCCGATGATTTTGCGGACGAGCCCGGACTGGAGCCAGGAGATCGCCTGCAAAAACTGGACGAATGGACACAAAACCTGAATACCTGTCTCCACTCCCCCCAGGGCCCAATTTTTACGGCGTTGGCCGAAACCATTCGCACACAGAATATCCCGGTTTCTCTCTTGCGCGACCTCCTGTACGCCTTCCGCCAAGACGTTCTAGTACAACGTCACGCGACATTTAATCACCTCTTGTGTTACTGCCGATATTCGGCTGTTCCCGTGGGTCGCCTCATTTTGCACCTGTTCGGATATCGCGACGCGACACGCATACAGCATTCCGACGCCATCTGCACAGCCTTGCAGCTTGCCAACTTCTGGCAAGACGTTGCCGTAGATTATTCCAGGAACCGGATCTACCTTCCACAAGAAGACCTGACCAGATTCTCCGTTCCAGAAACCGACCTCAAACAGGGCCCCGCCAGCCCGGCGTTCAAAAATTTATTGGTATGCCAGATCCAGCGCACCGAAACCCTCTTTCTGCAGGGGCGGCCATTGCCAAACCTGGTCACCGGTCGCCTGAAAGCCGAATTACGTCTCACCTGGCTGGGTGGAATGGAAATCCTGCACAAACTCCGTCGCAACGACTATGACGTCTTCGAAAATCGTCCGAAACTTGGCAAATTGGATCTTCTACGCCTTCTCCTCCACACCCTCTTCTGGAAACCCTGAGTACGCCAAACCATGAGTCTGAAATCTCACACAGCCGCACTTGTGCGTAGAGCGCGAACCAACTTTTACTACGCCTTCCTCTTCCTTCCCCGCCCCAAGCGGGATGCCATTTTTGCGGCCTACGCATTCAGCCGCCATACCGACGATCTCGTGGATGACGCGGAATCACCGGAAGCGGCGGCACAACATCTGTCTGAATGGCGCCTGCAACTTCACGCCTGCTACAACGGAGAACCTACCCACCCCATCGCACAGAATCTCCAACAAATATTGAACGACTTTCCCATCCCGCAAGCCCTCTTCCTTCAGCTCATAGAAGGCGTGGAAATGGACCTCACGCGAAATCGGTACGCCACCTTCGAAGACCTGTATGCCTATTGTTATCGTGTGGCATCTGTCATTGGGCTCATTTGCATTGAAATCTTTGGGTACCGCAACCCGGCCACACGTGACTACGCGGTTCACCTCGGCATGGCCTTACAGCTCACAAACATTTTGCGCGACCTCCAGGAGGACGCCGCCCAGAACCGCATTTACCTCCCGGCAGAAGACCTCGCCCGCTTTGGATACAGCGAATCCGAACTCTTTTCTAGCACAGTCAACCCCGCATTCCAAGACCTCATGGCTTTCCAGTGTCAAAGGGCACGGAAATACTACCAAAAAGCCAGTGAACTGCTCCCGGAAGAAGACCGATCCTCTCTCTTTTCTGCAGAAATCATGGGCGCCATTTACAGCCGCCTTCTGAGGCAGATAGAAACCCTGAACTACAACGTCTTCGAACATCCAGTACGCATGGGCAATCTCCAAAAACTGAGCATTGCGGCCAATTACTGGCTGCGCAGCCGTCTCCATTCTGTGCGGAGAGCATAAGATGTCCAGGGTACTCATTGTCGGCGCGGGATTTGCAGGCCTAGCCGCCGCCGTACACCTGGCAGAACGCGGCGTCGAGGTAACGGTTCTGGAACGGCGCAAACATTTGGGCGGCAGGGCGTATTCTTTTTCCGATCGCCTCACAGGCGACACAGTGGATAATGGCCAGCACCTGTTTATGCGCTGTTACGACCAGACCCTGGACTTCTTGTCCCGGATCGGTACAACAGACCGCCTCTGCTTCCAGAACAGCTTTCACATTGACTTCTCGGACCCCAAACTCGGCCGCACCTCCCTCTCCTTCCCCCGCAACCTGCCTCCACCCTTTAACCTCCTCGCAGGGTTTGCACGTTACCGACCCGCCGGTTGGCGAGACGCCCTCCGCCTCCGGAAGCTCGCAATTGCCCTCAACTCTCCGGTACAACCCGGGCTCTCCGTGGACCAGTGGCTCAACACCTGCGGCCAATCCTCCCGCATCCGCCGAGCCTTCTGGGATCCGCTGTGTATTTCTGCCCTCAACCAGCCTCCCGCCAGCGCCTCCGCCGAACATCTGGCAGAAGTCCTTCGACGCGCTTTTGTAGGCCCTCCAGACGGGGCGTGCCTGGGATATGCTGGCGTAGGACTCCGTTCCCTCTACACGGATGCCGCCAGAGATTTCGTACAGCAGCACGGGGGCCAGTGCCACACCGGTGCCCCTGTCACAACCCTGAAAATTTCCCCCTCCGGCCCAGTACACGTTTGCCTCAAGTCCGGTGAACAATTCCAGGGGGACGCGCTCATCTGCGCCATCCCTCCCCCGGCCCTTTCTCGTCTCATCCCGGACGCTCTCGCCTCCCTTCGCAAAACCCTCAAAGCTTTCCGCCCTTCTCCCATCCTGTCAGTCAACCTCTGGTTGGACCGCTCGGTAATGGAAGAACCTTTCCTGGGTCTCCTGGATGCCCGCATGGACTGGGTATTCAACAAAGCCGCTCTCTACGCAGGCCGGGACCGCGCGTCCGAGGGGCATCTCACCCTGGTTGCCAGCGCTGCCCACGCCCTGGTGGACCGAACGGACGAAGAACTGGTCCACCTCGCCCTTGAAGACCTCCGTACACACATTCCAGCAGCCCGGAACACAACCCTGCGCCACAGCCGAGTGGTGAGAGAAAGACGCGCGACCTTCGCCCTTCCACTGCACAGGCCTTATCCTGCCAACCAGACAGACCTGCCTCGCTTCATCCTGGCAGGAGATTGGACAGATACCGGGCTGCCGGCCACCATCGAAGGCGCCGTGCTCAGCGGCAACCGGGCTGCAGCGCTTGCACTGGACGTCATCTAAATAAAAAAAGGCGCGGCATCACACGCCGCGCCCAGACCCTCCAGACTGCA
>JAQCGA010000388.1 GCA_027619145.1 bacterium
ACAGTGAAAGAAAACGTGGGGCTTCCGGCTGAGGTCTTCGGGGACAATACGGTTGCGGAGCGGGTCCAGGACATGATCCGCATTGTGGGCCTGGAGGGTTTCGAACGGGCTTATCCGAGGCAATTGTCTGGCGGAATGCAATCTCGGGTGGCCATTGCCCGGGCGCTAACGTATCGCCCATCCGTTTTGCTTATGGACGAGCCATTTGGGGCGCTGGACGAGATTACGCGGGAGCGGATGCAGTTGGAGTTGTTGCGGATCTGGAGAGAAGCGAATCCGGCCGTGTTGTTTATTACCCACAGCATTCCAGAGGCAATTTTGCTTTCGGACCGTGTGGTGGTAATGTCTGCACGGCCAGGGCGGATTGTGGAAGATCTGGAAGTGAAATTTCCCAGACCCAGAGAGGGTGGGTTGTACACAGACCCACGCTTTGTGGAGATGGAAGCACATCTCCGAGCGGTGTTGGAGCGGTTCACAGACGAATAAAAAAAGCCCCGAAATAAGAACCTATCGCTTTTGCATGCGGCTTCAATAGGGATGGGCGTTATTGCGTTTTGGGCAAAAATTTGTTGGTAAATATTTCTGAGGTTTCCACTTTACGTTGCACCATGCCCAGTTCCAGCAATACGTCGCGCGTGTGCTCCCAGCGGGCTTCCGTCTGTGCACCAAGGCCCATTTGTTCTGTATCTTCGCTGCTAAGGATTGGGATCAACTGTTTGAAATTGGCGCGATTGAAGGCGGCATCGCTTTCTGGACGCTCGGCCATATACGCCTGAACGGCTTCTTCCGGATGCGCCACTGCATATTGCCACCCCTTGAGGCTGGCCTGGATGAATCTTTGCACCGTCTCCGGGTTTTCATTCAGATAGGTTTCATTGCCGATGATGTTGGTACTGTAGAGGTTGATGCCGTACTCCGCCAGAGCGATTCGGTTAACAGATTCCCCGCGCAGCTCCACCGTGACAGGCTGGTCCTCGGTATAACCGAGCATTGCATCCACCTGACCAGACAGGAGTGGGGCCGGGCTGGCTTCGGTCATGCCCATGAGCTGGATGCTGTCTTCAGAAATGCCCATGTGCTTGAGGAAGGCCTGGAACTCGCGGTGTTTGGTGCCGCCAACGTTCACGCCAATGCGTTTTCCAGGAAGGTCAGATGGTTTCTGTATTTGATTGTTAGACAGAGAGTAAATAACAACGGGAGAATGCTGATTGATGACGGCGATTGACACGACCGGGATCTTTTTGTCCCGGGCCATTACGGTAGCAGATCCACTGGAGGCGCCCAATTTGTACGTTCCGTTTCCTACCAACCTGGCCGTAGTAGGGGCGCCGCTTCCATCCAGGATTGTCACATCCAATCCTTCTTCGCTGTAGAAGCCTTTTTTTAGGGCAACAAAGAAGCCGGCGTGCTCCATTTGCGCTTTCCAGTCCAGAACAAACTCGATGCGTGTATCGGACGAGGGGGCAGGTTTGCAGGCAATACAAAGAAGACAGGTGAAGAGGATGAACCTTTTCATGCGTTTTCCTTTTGGGAAAATTCAGCGTCTGAGGGAATCCGGACTCCCTCCCCAGCGGCGTAAGAGTAGCTTTTCCAGGGCGTCAACAATGAGATAGAGCCCGGTTCCCATTGCTCCCAGTACGACGAGCGCGGCAAACATTAAATCGGTGGCCAGTTCCGAATTGGCAAGGCGGGTTAAATGGCCCAGGCCGGCGCTGGCACCTACAAATTCGCCTACAACGGCACCAATGACGCTGAGTGTGATACACATTTTCAAGGCGGCGAAAAGGTACGGAATGGCATTGGGCAGCCGAACCTTGAAAAAGATCTGACGCCGGTTTGCGGACAGGGCGTGCATCAGGTCCAAGATTAGAGGGTCCACGGAGAGCAAGCCTCGTGTGGTGTTAATGACAACCGGAAAAAACGAAATCAGCGCGGCGATGATGACTTTGGGCATCATGCCGTACCCAAACCAGGTGAGGAAGAGCGGTGCCAGGGCTTCTTTGGGAAAGGTCTGAGAGGAGATCACCAGTGGAGAAAGCATTCGTTCCATGAGCTGGGACCGGGCCATGAGCATAGAAATGGTAATACCGGTACCTGCGCCCAGGAGAAAGCCCAGCAGGGCTTCCTGAAGGGTAACGCTGGCATGGCCCAGCAGAGTCCAGCGCGCAGAAATCAGTTTTGCAAAGATGCTGGAAGGCGGGGGTAGCATATAATCGGCCACGTTAAAAAAGTGGACGAAACCTTCCCAGGCACCTAAAAGGATGAGTACAAACCCGAAGGCCAGTGCGTATTCACGGAAAAAAGAACGAAGAAGGCGAGATGGGTTCACAGGTCAAAAAGCACGATCTGGGCTTGCACGGAGCCAGCCTGGTTGTGGTATTCGGGATTTTCGTTCATGGCCAGAAAAAGTGGGCCTTCGTATGGCGAAACAAAATCGTGGTTGTACCCAATGGGAATGGGTGGGTTGTTTTTACCAATTTTACCCACCAGCGCGCCCACGTTGGTTCCGGGAACCAGGTAGGTCTCGTTTGAGATCCGTCCTTCAATCCCATCTGGACCACACCAGGTAATGGTGGCGGGTCGCATCTCGGGAGACCAGAGACCTTCTGCGGCAATCAGCACTCTCTGGTTTTTCTGGATTTGCAGGTACATTTCCTGCCAAGTCGCATTGGGGCGAATGGTCTTTGTGATTGTGAGCGCCATCAATTTCCTTTCTGGATAGCTCGATTGGTTGTAAGAACGCGCTACAAAATAGAGTGCGCCTGCCATTCTGTCAAGGGGGAAACGGTTCGAAAGCGAGGTGGGAAAACCGTTGACTCTTCTGGAATACATCATATATTATGCGCAGATAAAGGAATCATACCCAGAGGTGTGGGAATACAAAGGAATCCCCAATGAATGGAAATTCCAGGTTCAAAAAGGCCAGCCTGTCCACCAACGGGAAGGCTATCAATACGGTCATTGGCCGTGGTTCGGTGTCTGAGGGGAAATTCAACATTGAAACCGGGGTGCGCGTAGACGGCGTGTTGCGAGGGGAACTGAACTCATCGGGCACCCTGATTGTTGGGGAGTCGGGTGTGATTGAGGCAGATGTCAAAGTGCGCGATGCACTGGTCAGTGGCCGGATTGTAGGTAATTTGGAGGCGGAAGAGAAAGTTCACCTGCAATCTCAGGCGGCATTTATTGGTAAAATTAAAACCCGCGTGCTGATTGTAGAAGAAGGAGCTATTTTTAAAGCAGAGTGTGATGCCGGGAGCGATGGCCAGGAGAATCTGAACCCGGAAGGGGTTGAAGCGGCGAACCCTCGTTCGGGTTAGGGCCCATGACCGAATTTGATTCAGAACGTGCGCTAGCCCATGCCCGGCGTATGGCGTTTCCCAGGTGTTGCGGGTCCGAGGGAGAGCGCCGGGTTTTGTCTTATTTGAAGGAGATGTTGCAGGGTTGTGGTGTATCTTTTCGGGAAGACCCGTTTGAGTTTTCTGAGGCGCCCTGGGGATGGACGCGGGTGTTGCTTGGATGCGTCGCCCTGCTGTTTGCAACAGCGGGGCTGATTTCTTTTTTATCGCCCTTCACAGCGCTTATCTGTGCGGTAATCCCACTGGGTTTGGGTGTGGCAACGCGGGTGGGGATGCACCGTTTGCTGTTGCGGGCAGTTAAAGGAACAGGATGCCGGGCGAGCAATCTGGTAAGTGAAACACTTGGGCAGGGTCCGCTCCGGGTGTACCTGGTTGCGCATTTTGATTCCAAGGGGCAAGATATCCCTTTGCTGATTCGAGTGTTGTGTTTTGGGTTGGTGCTGGCTGGCGGTACTGCTGCAGCCGCAGGCCTGGGGTGGGCGGTGTTCTCCGGGAGTGTTCCAAGTGGGTGGATGGCGTACGCAAGCGGCACGGCTGCGATGGCGGCTCTGGTACTTTGTGGGCAAAAGTTCACGAATCGTTCCCCAGGCGCATTGGACAATGCATCCGGGGCGGGAGCCTTGCTCGAATTGGTGCGTACTCTGCGCGAACATCCTGTTCCGGGCGTAGAAGCCGTCGCCATTTTTACGGGGGCAGAGGAGATGGGTTTGATGGGTGCGTATGCGTTTTTACGGCGTTATGGTGCAGAGATCCGAGGCACACGACCGCTCCCTGTTTTGCTGAATCTGGACGGCGTGGGAGCCGGAGAAAAGCTCTGGGTAAGTGGGAAAGCGAGCGACCCTCTGGTAGCTGTGATCCGTAAAGAAGCAGATCTTCTTGGGGTTTCTGCAGGAGGTCCGGTGCCTATGATCGGTATGCTGGCGGATCACGTGCCGTTTGGGGGGGGCCGGAATGGAGGCGGTAACTTTATCGGGATTATCTGGGAAGCTGTTGTCCATCCACACGGCGCGGGACAGAGCAGATTTGTTGGAGCGCCGAACCTTTGAGGGGGTGGGCAGGCTGGTTCGAGCCGTTTTGGAGCGAATGGGACGAGACGCACAGGACATAAAAAAAGGGAACTGAGCGGTGTTCTCAGTTCCCTTTTTTATTGAAGTGCAGATGATCAGGCATCTGAGAGGACGAAGGTTGGCGAGCTGTTGGTTTCGTGTTCGCCACGGCGGCCCACGGCGGAAATGATCTTGCGGGCGGCTTTCTGGTCCAGTCCAGGTGTTTTTTCGTGGAAACGTTCCAAGGCTCTGTCCTGGATCTGTTTCCATTCTGCATCCGGA
>JAQCGA010000389.1 GCA_027619145.1 bacterium
GGTCGCCCATCAGGTAGCTCCAGATCGGCCCGCGGGCCCGGTTCAGGTTATTTGGATGGCTCGGTAAGGAGATGAAAACTTTCTGTTTCAAGGCGGACTATGCGCCGGCGCAGGTCCTCGATTTTTTTCAGGGAGACACTACCCGCGTATCCAGCCACTGATCCAAGTCACGCTTCCTAAATCGCGTTAACCTGCCAACCTTCAAAAAAGGCACTCTCCGCCTGGAACACCAGACACGCAACGTCCCTGTCGTGCATCCGAGGTACGCTGCAGCTTCGTCAGCGCCCCAGGTTCGGCCTTCCTGCTCCATAGTGATTCTCCTTTCTTTCCAGTTGTTCCCTGTCCAAGCAACGAGTATATTGCTGTTGCCTGCATACCGGGATTGGACTCTCGGGTGTGTTGGTTACGCCCCCGCTTGTCTGCCAGGACTCCGGGGGCAAAAAATTGACAAAGGTTAAAAAAAATGCGGCTCAGTTGTATAATACTTATACTCGACTGAGCCGCATTAGTCAAACAATTTGCTGTTAACCGTGTAGTTTCACAGAATTCCCCAAATCCATGTTTACACAGGAATACTCATCGTATGTACTTAGGATCGAATTTGACAGATTCCGGGTTGCGTCGCTCCGCCATATCCTTTGTGTGAAATCCCGATTTGACTCGCTCTCGTCTCTGAAAAAGATCTCGATGGTTGGTACCTGGGCAATACTTATTTTTGTACCCCTTTGGCCGCAGAAACAAGCTGCTGCAGTACGGACATCGCCGCAACTTATGGGCGGAGGGTCCCCCAAGAAAAAGAGCCAGGCTTACATAGACGCCTGACAGGTTGCTGCGAGCAGGCTCAGGGACAAGGAAGGGGATTGATGAAATCCATTCCTCTGCATCTGTTGAGTTAGGATTGGCATCTAAGGAAAAACGGACATTCGGCCTTATTTGCAACCGCGTTTCCCCTGCCATTTTTTCCAACTTGTCCGCAATAGCGTTCAACGCTTGTATTTTTGATTCTTCTGTGAATTGGAAATATTGATTCGGTGCTATTTCTACCTTTCTAAGCTCAACTGCGTCAAAAAACCATTTAAGAAGCGCGTGAACGTCTTTGCACACTTGGAGATAGTTGTGTCTGTTTTTTCTTTTCCACCGTTCAACATTGTTCACAAACTCAATCCAATGGCGCTCTCTGTAATCCATACGAGACGTTGATGCTGAAGGGGCATAGATCCCTTCTTGCCAGTCCTGAGCCCTCCTATCATCTGCCATATCTACCTCCCTGCTCGAAAAAAATTCCATTGACACTTTTGCGACACCAGAGATTTTTACAAAAAAAGCTCCCCTACGGGAGCTTTCATAACTACTTGTTTTTATTTGGTGCCGGAGACCGGACTCGAACCGGTACGGGCTTTCGCCCAGGGGATTTTAAGTCCCCCACGTCTACCTATTCCATCACTCCGGCGCCATAGTACATTGAAATCTCTGTCCGAAAATAGCCAAAGCCGCAAGCCTTGTCAACTGGAACGGATATCCATCCTGCCTGAAAACAGAAACCGGCCCGGTCATGGCCGGGCCGGCACAAAATTCAAAAAATGGAGGCGACGCCCGGATTCGAACCGGGGATAAGGGCTTTGCAGGCCCCTGCCTTACCACTTGGCCACGTCGCCTCGCTTGAGCAAGAAACAATAAAATACAATAGCCCCGGAACGATGTCAAGTCTTCAAAGCTGATTTTCCCAAATTTGTGCCCTTATCGACTCGCCCAGGCCATGCCCCGCCGCTGGATCTCCCGTGCTTCAGGCACATCGAAGTCTTTTGCCACGTGACCCAGCGAAGAATAAAACACCCTGCCCTGTCCCCACATCCGTTTCCAGACCACTGGCATCACACACCCATTCACCCAGGGCGCAACCTCCGTCTGAAGCGTGGTCGTAGCCAGCACAGCATTGCCCGGATCCACATGCATATAATACTGCTCAGACTTCATCTTAAAATCATTCAGACCCGCTGTAATCGGATCTTTGTGGTCCACAATATTCACCTCGTAGTCCACAATCCCACCCGGGTGGGCCACCCACTGCCCGCCCACCATAAACTGATACTCCGTATTGTTCCGAAACGCATCCGCCATTCCCCCGTGCCACCCGGCAATCCCTACCCCACTCTTCACGGCATTCAACAGCCCTTTCTCCTGCTCTTTCTCAATCGTACCCATCGTCCAGACCGGCACCACCAGGCTCAGTTCCGCCATCCGATCTGCATCTTTGTACACATCCATCGTATCCGACAACTCCACATCGAACCCATCATCCGCAAGGATCGGTGCAAAAACATCCACACATTGTTTGGGTTCGTGCCCTTCCCAGCCGCCATATACCATCAACGCTTTTTTCATCACACACCCCTTCTCGGAATTTATTCATCCAGCATACCCGGCAACAGGCCCATCGGAAGCGGCGCTGGTTGCAAACAGGTACTCTCTATATCGACCCGTTTTCCACTCTTCGAAGAATCGCCAAACGCATGCATCACATCCAGCACATGGTAGGCGAGTTCTCCGCTGGCCCGGTGCGGCCGCCCATACGTTAACGCATAGGCCATATCTGCAACCCCAATCCCCCGCTTCACCGTATCGCTGTGCGTCAGCGGAATCTCCTTCCACTCTTCTGCACCGGCCCGCCGTAACCGGACAGGCCCTCGGAACGTATTTGGGTCTGGCACACTCAAGGACCCTTCCGAACCGTAAATCTCAATACGCGGTAAGTTGTGCGCCCATACGTCGAAACTCGCCACCATGGTTCCTACCACTCCGCAGGCAAAGTCCAATGTACCGGTCAAATGCGTTGGAGTCTCCACTTCCAGAACCTCTCCGAAACGCTCCTCGCTCGTAGCGGTGCGTGTTGGAAAACTGATCCGCGTAGACCCCGAAACCCGTGCAACCGGCCCCAGCAGGTTTACCAGCGCCGTCAAATAATACGGCCCCATATCAAACATAGGCCCACCACCCACCTGATAAAAAAACGCCGGGTTGGGATGCCAGCCTTCCGGCCCATGGCCTGCAATAAATGCCGTAGCCGCTACCGGCTCGCCAATCCACCCGTCATCAATCAACTTCCGACAGGTCTGAATACCGCCCCCCAGAAACGTATCCGGAGCACCACCTACAAGCACGCCTTTTTCTTTTGCCTCTTTCAGTACCTGCATTCCGTCTTCTCTAAATACGGCAAACGGCTTTTCCGTATGCGCACACTTTCCAGCTCGTACCGCAGCCAGGTTCACTTCCGCATGTGCTTTGGGCACCGTCAAATTCACCACAATCTGAATCTCCGGATCGGCCAACAATTCGTCCACCGAACAGAACCTCGAAATCTCGAACTCCTCGGCTTTTTCCTCGGCCCGATTCAGCTCCAGATCCGCACACGCCACCACATCCAGAAGATGGAAGGCCCGACATCCCTCAAAATACGCCCCGCTGATATTTCCGCAGCCAACAATACCTACCTTAACTTTTGTTGCCACGGGCAAACCCTTTCTCAATCATATACTGATAACTTTTCACCACAGCCTCCATCATATCTGTCGCGCAGCGGTCCAATTCCACAATCCACCACTCCACGTGCTCCTGCCCTGCATCCACCAGACTCTTGAAATCTGTGATCCCTTCGCCCAGCGCCTGCATCGGCTCTTCTTTCACACAGGGCCCATCTTTCACATGAACCAGAGGTGCACGCGCGCCCAATTCTCGAAGCACGCCCGCTGGATCCGGACCGGCTGTTTGCACCCAGTATGCATCCACCTGAAAGAAAACCTCCGGCTTCAAGTGTTCCTGCATCACCTGATAGGCATACCGTCCTTCCACCTTGAGGTACTCCCACCAGTGGTTGTGAATGCCAAACGTCATCCCTTTCTCCGCCGCATTTTCAGAGGCCTCGTTGAACTGATCACACGTAGCTTTAATTTTGTCCAGGGTGGAAAAATGATCCCGCCCAAACCCGGAAACAATCCGCTTGAGCCCCAATGCATCCGCAATTTCCAGAGACTCCTGCTTTTTTTCTCCCACCGGCAACGGACAATGCGCGCTGGTCACTTCCAATCCCAGTTCCTTGAACAACTGTGCAGCCGCTGCTGGGGTAGTACCCGGAAACCCCGCTGGCTCTACACCCACATATCCAATCTCTGCAACGTTACGAACCACGCCCTCAAAATCTTGAGCCATGGCTTCCCGAAGTGTGTACAACTGAAGTGCGATTGGTGCCGGCATGGTAATACCCTTTCTGAAAAATGTTCAACCAAGGATCCCACAATTTGAAATGCTTACCTATTGAGATATCATTCCCGTACCATGAATACCACGCTCAAAGCCGGATGTCAACTTGAAAAATGGCGAGCATCGCCAACAAAAAAGCGGGTCTCTCTGTACTGATCCGGTTGCCGGGAGGGATGTGGCAATCGAAACAAAAGCAGAGACCCGCATAATCATTGCTCATTTATAACGAGCGTACAGAAAGAGTACCTAATTTTTACCCACTCGTCAAGTCTGGTTTTCCTGAAAGTTCAGGCGGCTTCAAAAACCAATACCTCAACAAAACACGTACAAAGCTGCCCACCAAACATCCTGCCAGCCCACCCCAAAAAGAAAACATCGTGCCGTTGAGCAACACAAACAGCACAGCACTCACCCCCACCACCAGCCC
>JAQCGA010000390.1 GCA_027619145.1 bacterium
GAGCCGGTCCAGAATGGGCTCTGTGGAAGTGCTATGTCGTCCGGAATATATTCTGCTGGAACAGATTGGACCAGAACACCAGCATATTGATCTAATCTATTTTGCACGGGTGATGGGTGGGCGGCTGAACATTTCAGAAGAAGAAGCCGAGGATTACCGGTGGTGCACGCCAGAAAATTTGGACGAAGAAGAGATTGCGGAGGATATCCGGCGGTTGGGGAAAGAAGCGATTGAGAAAGTAGAACGTAAAAACTGAAGAGAGACTGATTTTTCAGTTTTGGCTTCCGAAAGGGTTTTGAATGGCGCAGGACAATGCGGTGGTGGACGATATTCTGGATTTGATTGGCGATACGTGTCTGGTGCGGTTGAACCGGATCGTTGAACCGGGCATGGCTGAGGTGGTTGTTAAGATGGAGTCTTTGAATCCTGTGCGGTCGATCAAAGACCGGATCGCGTGTTCTATGGTTGAGGCAGGAGAGAGAGAGGGACGGTTGCGGCCGGGGATGAGGATTGTGGAACCGACGAGCGGCAATACAGGGATTGGTCTGGCGATGGTGGCTGCGGCCAAAGGATACCAGCTGGTGTTGACGATGCCAGATTCGATGAGCCAGGAACGGCAGAACCTGCTGCGAAGTTTTGGAGCAGAGGTTGTGCTTACACCTGGAGATTTGGACATGCAGGGGGCCGTGGATGAGGCCTTGCGGATTGCAGCGGAAGCAC
Organism: bacterium; assembly: GCA_027619145.1. The sequence continues at coordinate 721 of JAQCGA010000390.1, forward strand.
CAGAGCAGACATTTATGCCTCAACAGTTTGACAATCCAGCCAATCCGCAGGTGCACCGGGAGCGAACAGCAAGAGAGATTCTAGAGGCAACGGAAAAGCGGGTGGATGCGTTTGTTGCGGGCGTGGGAACTGGGGGAACCATTACCGGGGTAGGCGAGGTGCTAAAGGCGGAGGTACCGGGGGTACAGATTGTGGCCGTGGAGCCAAAGGCTTCCAGTGTGCTGTCTGGCGGCCAGCCCGGGCTTCACAGTATTCAGGGGATTGGAGCGGGGTTCGTGCCTTCGGTGCTCAACCGGGGGGTGATTGACCGGATTCTTTGTGTGACCGAAGAAGATGCTTTTGGGACGGCCAGAAGGCTTTCTCTGGAGGAAGGAATTCTGGCAGGGATTTCGGCGGGTGCCAACGTGTGGGCAGCCCTACAAGTTGCCCGAGAATTGGGTACAGGCAAGCGGGTGGTGACCGTGGTCTGCGATTCGGGTGAGCGGTATTTCAGCGTACCCGGATTTCTGGAAGAAGAGGCGTAAGCAGAGGCCCGGATCTTATTTCAGAGATACTTTCGAGGCGAGGTCCAGCTCCTGCAAAATGGCCTGCGCGTCCTTGGAAACGGTTTTCTTGCGTTTGTGTTGCTGGGTCAGTTCGGTATCATCCATTGCGGTGAAAAGGTTGAGGATGTGCAACCCTTTCTCCACGCCGAACAACTCAATGAGGCTGTGAATGGCTTCGGGGGACATTTTTTCCTCCTGGGTAGGATGATTTTGACCTCTGAAAATCGAAAGAGAGAAATCAAAATCATTAAAAATAGATACTTATGATTGTTTCCTGTGTGCGATTTTAAATGCGCATAGATAAGGTCGCAATTTATATGCCACATAAGACGCCATCGGAAAGTCTCTGGAAACGCCTGAGGAATCGGTTGTCCGATTCGGAGGTACGGGACGGCATTTTCCGGATCTTCAGCATTACGCTGCTGATGATTCTGGTGGGAGCCTGTGTTGTGCTTGTGCTGGCATTTTTGATGAAATTGCAGGTTCTGGTGGTGGCATTTTCCGGTGTGATGACCATGGCGCTGGCGTCTTATTTGTTTCTCCGTCTCTGGCCCCGGGAGGTAGAGCCACCTTCGCGTGTGGACGAGACGGTAGCCAAAGCACTGGAAGAGCCAAAACCCAGGCCGATGTCTCCGGAGGAATATCGCAGGCAACGTGCGCTGGCACAGAAACTGATTCGGGACAAGGCGGCGCCGGCCCTGGCCAAGGCGATTCGGGGAATGTTGCGGCAGGATGATGCGAAGCGGCGCAAGAGATGAAGTCTGTGAATAAAAAAGAAAGAAGGCGAACGGTATGATTCACGTTCGCCTTCTTTCTTTTATGGAAACGGAGAGACAAGAACTGTTACTGGATCTGATAGATGTAAATGGAGTACCCTGCACGTGCCACGGGCCGATAGCGGGTGAGCCAGTCCAGGTTGTGGTCGGTTCGTTTTTGCATTTTTCGGAAGAAGACGAGGTTGTGGGCGCTAATGGCGTAATAACCGGGACGTGGGGAGAGGACGTCGTTGCCCTGCATGGGGGAGGCGTGTACCCCGTAGGCCTGGGGAGAAATGTTGCCGAAGTAGCGCAGGTTGAGGGGGTGAGCTTCGGGGTTTGAGCGTTGCCAGGCAGCCAGTGCGGGCAGGTCCTGGCCCCAGTCGATGTTGCTGTCGTCCAGGAGGTATGGACCGCGTTCCGGGCCACCTGCGGCCTGGTTGAAATAGGCCAGGTGATGCGGGTAAATCCGGGTGGCGTCAACTACGGTCCAGGTGATGAGGATGGCAACCCCCCAGAGGGTAAACCGATTTTTTGCACCGGAGATGGACTGGGCGGTGAAGAGATAGAGAAAAGGCAGGGCGGGCAAAATGCGGCGGAGGCCCAGATTGGTTTTGTCGAAGCAGGATGCCGCGAGGACCACAAGAGCGGGCAAGAGCAGGTAAAGAGCGGCTTCGCGGTGGTCCGGATTGCGGATTGTACGCCAGGCGGCCAGGAGGATCAGAAGCAGGATGGGGAGGGGTGTTTTGACCAGGAAGACGGCCAGGTGATAATACCACCAGGGGGTTTCGGAGATTTCGCCGAAAAGATAAAAGAGGTAGTTGGGTGAGGCTGTGCTGTAGATTTTGCCCATGCCTTGCAGGTAGAGCAGGGGGGTGAAGGTGAAGTTGTACCCGGCACCCACGGTAAGAATAGAGAGGATGCCGGCAAGGAGCAGGCCGAAGAGGAGCGAACTCCGCTCTGTTTTGTGGGTGATCCAGCGGATGATTGCAAGGATCAGATAGATGGGACCCAGCAGGAGGGCGGTGAATTTGGCCAGGAGTGCCAGGCCGGTGAGGAAGCCGCATAAGCCCCAGGTTTTTTTTGAAGAGGAATGTACAGCGCACCAGAACGTATAGACCGCGCCGAACATGAAGGCGGCACAGCCGAAGTCTGTGGTGGCGAGTTTGGCGTGTGCGATCAGGTTGGGCGAGAAGGCGGCCAGGGCAGCGGCGGCAAGTGCGGGTACAGATCCGTAGAGCGCCCGGCCCCAGGCCGCCAGAACCAGGATGAGGCCTGCGCCCAGAAGCAGGACGGGCAGGCGTGATCGGAGGGCAATGTCCCGGGTGCGGGTCAGGTTTTGATGGAAGAACTGGCGGGCAAATGTAAAGTGGTCTGCGTTCTGCCAGGCCGGGCTGGTGGTTTCAGGTGCTTCCAGGTTCATCCAGAGCAGAGGAAGAGCTACCAGGTGTTGCATAAGGGGTGGGGCTTCGGGGTTCAGGCGGAAGTCGTTTTGGGTGAGATAGGTATAGCCTGAAGCGATGAAGACGGGTTCATCCCAGGTGAGGGATTTTTCCAGGCCACCGAAGAAGCCCTGGAGGAAGAAAGCCAGGGCGAAGAGGGACGGAAGTACGCGGGTGAATTTGTTGGGATAGGATCGCATGGAGAATGAATGTATGCCAGTTGTACGCTGCAGACAACCGGAAATTGAGACCCCCTTGAGGAGCGGAGATATACTCTTGACAAGGAATTTGAACGGGAGTATATTCGCTTGAACCAGATGCGGTAAGGATCGTGCCATGATCCCTATCTAGCCCATATTTTCATTATAAGGAGGCAACGTATGGCACGCAGAGGTGTAAACAAAGTGATTCTGATTGGCAATGTTGGAGCAGACCCGGAACTCCGGTACACGCCCAGCGGAGCGGCGGTTACCAATTTTAACATGGCCACCAACGAAAATTGGACAGATAATTCCGGCGAGAAGCAAGAGCGGACCGAGTGGCACCGGATTGTAGTGTGGGGTCGGTTGGCCGAAATTTGTAATCAATATTTGCGTAAAGGCAGCAAGGTTTATATCGAAGGCCGGTTGCAAACCCGGAGCTGGGAAGGCCAGGATAAGCAGAAGCGGTATACCACGGAGGTGGTTGCACGGGATATGCAAATTCTGGATTCCCGCGATGATGTAGATACGGGTGGTTCTTATGCGGCCAATGAATCGGGTGGACAGGGGCAAGGACAGGGGCAAAAACAGGGACAGGGACAGGGACAGAAGCAAGGCTCCAGCGGGTCTTCCGGCAGTGGGTCGTCTTTTGACGCCGAACCTCCGCCGTATAATGCGGACGACGATCTGCCCTTTTAAGATTCTGCGGAACTGTGTTGCTGTTGCCAGAGAGGAAAAGTTGGGTTCGCCCGAAGTTGGAAATAACGAGGGGCTGTAGGTTGTATTGCAGCCCCTTTTTATTATGTACGAAGGGATTTCTGGATGCTGAAAGCAATTGCATTTCTGGCGGGTGCGGCCTTGATGGGGTTGGAGATCGTGGGCAGTCGTATTCTGGCTCCATATTTTGGCAGCTCCATTTTTGTGTGGGGTAGCTTGATTGGGGTTGTGCTGGCGGCATTAAGCGCTGGGGCTTATATGGGAGGGCGGTTGGCGGACAGGTTGCCCGGACCCCG
>JAQCGA010000391.1 GCA_027619145.1 bacterium
GGAATCAACCTGGCCAATGTAAACCCCTGAGGCGACCGGGTATCCGTCCACATAGTTCATTCGGAGTTGCGCGTTGAGAGGGATGTCTTGGCCGAAGTAGCGGAGGCTTCCACCCAGCTTGTGTTTGGGTGCATTCAACGCAATTTCCTGTAATTGTTTGGGGCTTTTCTGAAAGAAGTTCTTGCTGATATAGGAATAATTTCCACCCAGTTGCCAGGTTGGCGTCGCAAAGTAGTTCAGGCTGAAATTGGCGCCGTACAGAGAGACATTTCCCGGAAAGCTCCGATATGTTAAGATCAGGTCAGCGGGGTTCTGTGCGCCAGCTTCTTGTAGCATCACGGTTCCCAGAGGAATTTGCGCGATGCCCTGTGCCAGCGCCCCGGCGTTTTCTGCGGGCATGAAATTTTGCAGGTAGGCTGTGAGGGAAGCGGCATCCAAAAAGACGTTTGGGGTCTGGGTATCGAAGCGGGCGAAATTTTCAATTTTGCTGTGGTACACATCGGCTGTTACAAACCAGTCTGTCCCGATTGTTCCTTTGTACCCAATCTCAAATGTATTGTTGATGGTGGGCCGAAACGCATTCAGGTCTGTCAGTTCCTCAGGTGCAACCTCATCGAAGGCCTGGGTAGCCAGGTTGAGGATCTTGAGATGTGTATTCACCTGATCAGGTCCTGGGGCAGGCAGCGCAGAGAGGTTCACGTTCTGGGCTTGCATGAGGCCAACCACAACCGGCCACATCTGCGTGGCCTCTGCGGGGAGATAGGCGGATCTGCCGCCGTTCTCTTCAGGGGTGAAAGGGGACTGCATGAAGAGACCGCCGGCACCCCCCAGATCATTCCGCTGGAAGGTGTAGCCGGTGGTTGAAACTCCCAGCCCTCTCATCGCATAGGGGAGGCCTCCCAGGGTGGGGCTGATGTTGATGTCCAAAAACAACATACTGTTGGGAGGGGTTGTAAAAGACCGGTTGTAGGTGGCGCGAAAGTTCTGCCCCACCTTGGGTTGAAAAACCAGGGCAGCCCTCGGCGAAAAGATTCGGTCTTTCAGGTGGTTGTGGTCATCCAAGCGGGCCGCTGCAACAACCGTCAGTTGATCGGAAAGACGGGTTTCGGATTGCAGGTAGACGCCTATTTCGTTGATGTCATCTGTGGTTTCATTTCGGCCGTTTACGGTTTGCCTGGTGTCCGGGCGGGTGAAGAAGGCGTCTGCGCCGTAGGTAAAACGCTGGCGGTCTTCCAGAAAACCTGCTCCGTGTTGTAGCTGCATCCCCAGGAGTGTGGATTTGTCTATGATCAGATCACCGGTCCGCAACATGTAAGATTTTCCCAGGTCACCCACATTCAGAAATGTTTGCGCAAAAAAATTCTCGTAGGAGATGCGCCCCTGGGTGTACCAGTAAGACCAGTCGATGCTCTGAGCTGCGCCGATGTCTGTGAAGTCCAGGCTTGTGGCTCTGGCATATCCGCTTGATAAGACGGTATTGACATCCGGGGAAGGTCTTATGTCAATACGGGCGTCCACGCTAATATGCTCAACATCAAAATTTCTCTGGTTGGGAATTTCGGATCCCTGGGTGGTACGGCCATTGGGTCCATTAAATCCTTTGGTAATGGTAGCGGGCTCCGCTTCATCCGTGGACTTCCAGTCTGTACCTTGATAATACCGTGCCGAAATTCGGTATGCCGCTTTCGGGGTAATCACATCAGCGTGCCGAACTGCGCCCATCAGCAGGTTGCGTTCGCCTGCTGTGATGCTGAGTTGGGTGCCTTTGGAATCGAAAGGGGATTTGGTCAGAATGTGGACCACGCCATTTGCAGCGTTGGGGCCATACAATGCGGAACCGGGTCCAGAGACAACTTCAATCCGGTCAATATCCTGGTTCGCCGTTGAAAGCAAGCGAGAGATGTTGTAACGCATCGATGGGATACCGACGTTTCGGTAATCGGTTAGCATGAGAAGTTTATCGGCATCTGCGAGAGGGTTATTAAATCCACGGACTGCCACCCGGGTTTGATTCAGACCCGTTCGGATTACGTCAATCTCGCCCACACTGAGGAGGTGTTCGACGGGGGTCAGGGCTGGCCTGGATTGAATTTCAGTTGCCTCGAGTACATGGACAGACGCCGGTGCGTCTACAGCTTTTTCTTTTTTGCGCGATACGGAGTAAACGACCAATTTTTCCAGTGTGAAAACAGTAGATTTCAATGAGACCCGCACGGTTCTGGTTTCGCCGGCTTCTACCTGGAAGTCTATCTGTGCGTCATGGTATCCAATATGGGTCGCGGTAAGGATGTACTCTCCTGCTGGAAATTCCTGGATTTCGAACCGACCGGTCGTTTCCACGGTGGTCTGATAAGAGAAACGGCCGGTGTCAGCGGAGGCGACTGCGATATTTGTTCCAGGCAGGGAAGCACCCGTTTGGGCATCGGTCACCCTCCCTGCAAGGGTCGCTGTTTGGGCAAAGGCGGTTCCCCAAAAAACAATCAGGCCAACCATAAGGCATTGTAGATAAGGCATACCCGACGCCTCCATCGAATGATCCGTATTGGGTGAGGTCTGAGGTCTGTTTGGAAGTTGCAAGAAAACGAGAGGAACCAGATGTAGATTACACTTGCACTACTTCTGGTTCCCATTAGTTTATTTACAGTGTATCCATTTTTCTGAGCAGGCCACTGGTTTGTATACGAGGTCCGAGCAATGGCAACACCTTCATTCCATCATCGCGATTCATCATGCAGCCATGCTGTTGTCATCGGAAGCAGTATTGCTGGCATGCTGGCCGGGCAAGTGTTGGCGCGCCATTTCGATCGTGTAACGATTGTTGAGCGCGATTTGGCACCCCGTTCAGCGGCTCCCCGTAAGGGGGTTCCACAAGGTAGACACATTCACCTGACGCTCAAGAGCGGCGCGGATGTCATTTCCAGGTTATTTCCAGGCCTCGTGGAGGAGATGGTGTCTGAGGGGGCTGTCCCCATTACCCTGGAGAATGTTCGGTGGCACCATTACGGGATGTGGAAACCGCGTATCAAGAGCAGCCTGATTGCCTATTCGCATAGCCGACCTTTTCTGGAATGGAAGATTCGAAGCCGGTTGGAACAGAACCCACGGGTACATTTCCTGCAAGGTACCGAGGCACAGGAACTGGTGATGGACGCAAGCCGCGGTTCTATTACCGCAGTTCGGTTCCAGGGGCGAAACAGGAAACAGGCTCAGAGAGAACTGGAGACGGATCTTGTTGTAGATGCAAGTGGTCGGGGGAGCAAAACACCTTCCTGGCTTCGGATGCTGGGGTTTGGACAACCAAGTGAACAATCGGTGGTGATCAACCTGACGTATGCAAGCCGCTTGTACAAGTACCCGAAGGGCCTTCCGCCCAATTGGTTGGGTCTCCTGGTTCACCCCAACCCTCCAGGCCAGACCAAAGGTGGAGTCATTGCATCTGTTGAGAACGGGTTCTGGATTACGACCCTCATGGGCTATTTCGAAGACAGCCCACCTACCGACGAGGCCGGATTCCTGCAGTATGCGCGGCAACTCGATGTTCCAGATTTGTACGATGCCATGTGCTCGGCCACTCCGGTGACCCCCATTTCCACTCTGAAGTTTCCATGCAACCTCCGCCGTGATTATGAGCGGATGTCATCTTTGCCCCATAACCTTGTTGTGTTGGGAGATGCACTATGCAGCTTTAATCCGGTCTACGGACAAGGGATGAGTGTATGTGCTATGAGCGCGCAGGTTCTGGATGATTGCCTGCAAGGTCGAGACTCAAGATCCAGAGATGCATTTACAGGATTCTCGATGCATTACTTCAAGCGAGTTTCAAAGGTAATTGATACGCCCTGGACGATAGCTACTCTGGAAGATTTTCGGTTTCCCCAGGCGGAAGGTACGCGTCCCGCAGGCACCCGCTCGTTGAACTGGTATAAATCACAACTCTACGAGTTATCCGCGTGTAATCCCAGGGTGTTGGAAGGGTTGATAGATGTCCTGACATTACAACATTCGCCTTCGGTTCTCTTTCGTCCTTATGTTATGTACCAGGGATTGAAATGGGGCCTCGGATTTAGAGAAATTGAAGGATAAGTGGAAACGACACTGGATCTTGTACGGAAAATGGCCCTGAAGAAAAATCTTGCAGAGCCATACGCGTTTGGGAAAGACGAGGGCCACCCAGTAACTGATTGTAGCCAGAAAGGCTTCTGGTGCTGGTAAAAGAGGTGGTACTGGCACCTTTGTAGCTTTTGTGAACCAGATCGTCTTATCGCAGAAGAAGTTCCCCCGAACTGCAAAGAGTCGCCTGGTGTATTCTGTGGCTAGTTCGAATGTAGGCTCTTTGTGCACCTCCAAGATTGGACGTTCAAAGATAATGTGCGCCGTTTAACCAGAAGAGAAGGGGGACGATCTGTAAGTCACCCTTCTTCCGATATAAAGTTCCTCTAAGTCGCATGTACGCTGAAGGTATGCGGTCAGATGTGAGATGTCAAGTATATTTTTCTCTTTTATGGCAGGCTAGATCCGTGGCAGTGGAGGCTTTTGTGCAGGGAATCTCGTATTGGGCTTGCTCAGGATTCGGTAAAGATACAGAAGAACGCCCAGGACGATGATCCAGGTTACTGCGCTCAGTTCAGGAAGCCGTGTCTCGAGCCACGAAAGATATTGTTGGGTGATGGGGG
>JAQCGA010000392.1 GCA_027619145.1 bacterium
ATGGATCACGTAGAGGAACGCGATGGTATGACAGGTGTGAGGATACGTATATCTATAGTGATTTTGCTGGCGGTGATTTGGATGTTTGGGCCGGTCTGGCTGGTAGAAGGCGGTTCCGTAGAAGAAGACCGCCAGGAGGCTCAGGCTCACAACAACCGGGGTGCTGAACTGGCTCGGAACGAGCGCTACCTGGAAGCGGTGGAAGCGTTCCGGAAGGCGGTTCGGTTCGCACCAGATTTTCTGGTGGCGCATTTTAACTTGGGACTGGCATACAGCAGGTTGCAGGATTTTGAGAAAGCGCAGGAGGCCCTGGAGACAGCCGCTCGGTTGCGGCCAGACAACGGCGATGTTTGGTTCCATTTGGGCCGGGTGTTGCAGGCGCGGGAGAAATATGGGGAAGCGACTGGTGCGTACAGGGTGGCGCTACAGCTCAAGCCAGGCGACCCGGACGTACGGTACTGGCTGGGGATTGTGTCCTGGTTACAGAACAACTGGGCAGAGGCAGCGGCGCAGTGGGAAGCATTGATTACGCAATATCCAGACCATGGATCTGTACCCAAAGTGTGGAAGGATCTCCCCCGGGCGTACTATAATATGGGTACGGCACACCAGGAAGCTGGCCGACTGGATGAGGCTACGAAGGCGTATCGAGATGCGGTGCGGTTGCGACCAGATTATCCGGAGGCGCTGGCGAATCTGGGGGCTGTGTACAGAGATCAGGGGAAAATGGAAGAAGCCGTAGAGGCGTTTCAGCAGGCGCTAAAGCTGAACCCTGAAGATACAGGCGCGCTGACCGGGTTGGGCAGCGTTTATGTAAAGCAAGATCGTTTGGACCTGGCTGTTGCTCAGTTTCAGCGGGCGCTACATTTTCGGCCAGCGTCCCTGGAGGTGCGCAATGCGCTGGTCCATGCCTATTTACAACAGGGCAACGTGTCGGCTGCGCGGCAGGAGGTGTTGCAGGTCCTGGAGCAGGCACCGAATGATCCGGGAAGCTACCGGTTGCTGGCCTATGTGTGTGAGCACAACGACCAGGGCGTGCGATACGGCGAGGGATATCGGAGCGACGATGCACTGCAGGCGTACGCGCAGGCCCTGCAACTGGAACCGAAAAATGCGATTCTGTATTTAAATATGGGCGTTCTTTTTGGGCGGGCAGAGAACTGGATTCATGCACGAGCAGCATTTCTGAAAGCCCTGGAAGTTGATTCGACTTATGCAGAGGCGCGGCGGCTGCTTTCTATTGTAGAAGCGAACATGATTCAGCCATTGCAGTTGAAGGTAGTTGCCCCAGAGAGTGTGAAAGAGTCTGAGCGGTGAGTAGGGACGAGGCATGCCTGGTCCCTACTTTACAGAGATTCGTGAGGTGCTTTTTATCCATCCTTTATTGATTGAGGTCAGGTTATGTCCAATCCGAAAGTGATTCTGTCTGGTTTTGCAGACGAAGGGCCGGTGAGCAAGCGGGCCGAAGAGCAGTTGACCATGATGCGTGCGCTGGGTCTTTCGTATTATACGATCCGGTTTATGGATCTGGGCAACGGCGTAAAAAACGTGATGCAGTTGACGGATGAGGAGGTCCAGCGGTTGCAGGGGCTGCACAAGGAACTGGATATTCAGATTTCGAGTATTGGGTCTCCGCTGGGCAAGGTGAAGCTGGTGGACCAGGAGGATGGTACCCAGAATCGGTATGTGCCGTTCGAACAATATTTGAAAGAGGATGTGCAGCGGGCTATTGATCTGGCACACGCGTTTGATACGAAATTGTTACGTGGGTTCAGCTATTACCACCCGCATGGAGAAGATCCCTGGAAATACCTGGATCAGGCTGCGGAGCATTTGGGGCAAATTGCGGAGAAGTGCGCTTCAGAAGGCATTCTGTACGGAATGGAAGTGGAGGCAGACCTGATTGGTGGAGATGGGGATACGCTGGCGGCGCTGTACGAGAAAGTGAACAATCCGAGTCTGTGCATTATTCCAGACGTGGGCAATATGGAATACAAGGGGCATAGTCCGGACAGTGCGTACGAACACTATGTGAAAATGAAACCCGGTGTGGGTTGGATTCATATCAAAGGGTTTAACAATCCGCCGAACCAGGCATTGCTGGACGCTGCGGAGAAGCGCGGGTTGACGCGGTTCATTCCGGTGGACCGGGGTGATTCGGGCCACGAGCAGGTGCTGCGAGACTTCCGCACGCTGATTCCTACGATTGAAAAACGGCTCAAGCCGCTGGGTGTGCCGGGCGTATTTATGGACCTGGAGCCGCACGTAAAAGGCGGTGGACAGTTTGGTGGGGTGAGTGGTGTAGACGGGTTCGGCGTGGCATTTCGGAGCCTGTGTCGGTTGCTGGATTATCTGGAGTACGACTACGATTTGACGGGGTACGAAGATATTTCGAATCCAAAGTCCTGACCGGTTGTTTCGATGTAACAAGAGGGCGGATGCGTTTGCGTCCGTCCTTTTTTTTTCGGTATGACGTAAAGTGGCAGGGCTTGCGTGATGGAGGTTGGGGTGTTATCATGCGGAGTGTGAATGGGCAGGGGTGCGGGAACCTATGACAGAATTGAGGAGGCGGAAATGGTGAGCGCAGGCGTAGCGTGTTTGGATATTACACCGCCGTTGGGCACGTTGATTCCAGGATTGTTTCATGAGCGGCGCGCGGAAGTGATTCACGATCCGCTGCATGTGCGGGCATTTGCACTGGAGCAGGGAGGTGAAGGGATTGCGGTTGCGGTGTGTGATTTAATTGGGGTGAAGCGGGCGTTCCTGGACCGTGCGAAGGAGAAGATTGCACAGGATACAGGATTGGGGCCGGAACGGGTGTTGATTTGCTGTACACATACGCACACAGGAGCGCAGACGGGTGAAGATGCATATACGGAATTTTTGATTGGGCGAATTGCGGATGCGGTTCGGTTGGCGTGGGAAGGACGGACACCTGCACAACTTGGTTGGGGACGAACCGAGGAGGACCGGGTGGTGTTCAATCGGCGTTTCTGGATGAAGGATGGAACCTTGCGGACGAATCCGGGGGTGGGAAATCCGGAGGTGGTAAAAGTTGCCGGGCCTGTAGATCCTGAGGTGGGGGTATTGTGCATGCAGCAACCTGATGGTGAGCCCATTGGCGTGCTGGCCAATTACAGTCTGCATTATGTAGGTGGTGGGGATGACCAGCGGGCGGTATCTGCAGATTATTTTGGTGCGTTTTCAACATTGATTCAACGCTTGCGGGGAGGTTCGTTTGTTGCGGCGCTTTCGAATGGGGCGTGTGGCGATATTAACAATATCAATGTACTGGGCAACGCACGGAATAAAAATGATCGGTATCAGCACGCAGAAAGGGTAGCGGCACTGGTGGCAGCGGATGCGCTGTGGGTGTGGAACGGGATGGAATTTAAGGAGGATGCGTTGTTGGGGGCTGCGATGGAGGAGGTTGTGCTGGAGCGTAAGCCAGCGCCTTCTGAGGCGGATGTGGCCCGGGCGCAGGAGATTGAAGAGAAGGGCAAAGGAACGATGGCAGAGCGGGCGTTCGCGCGGCGGACGTTGCATCGGTGGAAAGAGGTATCCGAAGAAACATCAACATGGGTGCAGGTTTTGTGTATTGGAGATCTGGCCCTGGTGTCTGTGCCGGGTGAATTGATGGTGGAATTGGGGCTGGAGATCAAGAAGCGGTCTCCGTTTGAGCAGACGATGGTGTTGGAACTGGCAAATGACAGTCTGGGGTATTTGCCCACAAAGAAGTCGTATGAAGAAGGTGGATACGAACCGGAGGCGAGTGTTTTTCGGGCGGGCGTGGGCGAGCAGATTGTGGAAACGGCTCTGGGGCTGCTGGAGCGGTTAAAATAGAGACGGTAAAAAGCATCTGTTGATTGAAATTAAAGGGAGATTACAATGGCTGGAAAAGTACGAATTGGGATTATTGGTGCGGGCGGAATTTTCAGGAGCCGACATTTTCCCGGGTTGGCGAAGGTGAAGGATGCAGAAGTTGTTGCCATTTGTAACCGGAGCGAGGAGAGCGGGCGGGCCATCGCGAAAGAATTTGGGCTGAAGCCGGATATTATGACGGATTCGGAGGCGTTGCTGGCGCGGGATGATATTGATGCGGTGATGATTGGGACGTGGCCGTACCGGCACTGTCCGTTCGTTCTGGCGTCTCTGGATGCGGGAAAACATACGTTTGTGCAGGCTCGGATGGCCATGAACCTGCACGAGGCAAAGGCGATGTATGCAAAAGCGCAGGAGACGGGGTTGGTGACGCAGATTTGTCCGTCGCCTATGGCGATGGAGGGCGATTGGTTTATGCAGCGGTTGATCCGGGAGGGATATCTGGGGGATATTTATCATGTATATACCCGGTCCTTTGGTGGAGGAAATAGCGATCCGGCAGAGCCGTTGCACTGGCGGCAAGTAGATCGGTATTCTGGTTTGAATGCGTTGAACATGGGTATTCTGGTGGAGATTGTGCACCGGTGGGCCGGGTGCATGAAGACGATTTCGGCGCAGGCAGAAACGTTTATTCGTGAGCGTCCGTTGGATAGCGGTGAGGGGACAGGGCCGGTGGAGCGTCCGGATGCGGTACACATTATGGGGCAGATGGAGAACGGAGCACAGGCGGCCTTTTTGTTTTCGTCGGTAGCCCGGTTTGGGACGGACCCACAGGTGGAGCTTTATGGG
>JAQCGA010000393.1 GCA_027619145.1 bacterium
GAGCAAGCGAAATGAACAGACAGAAGCGAATTGGGGATTTGTTCTGGAGGAGCGATGCATCTCAGAGTAGGGATTGATACGGGCGGGACGTTTACGGATCTGGTGGCGTACGATCGCGAGACCGGGCGGTTGCTGTCCAGTAAAAGTGCCTCTACGCACAATGCGCCAATTGAATCGTTTCGGGAAACGTTTCGGCTGGCGGGTCTGGAGCCCGGGCAGATTGGAGAACTGATTCATGGGACGACGATTGCGACCAATGCGTTGATTGAACGCAGAGGTGCCAATGTGGCGTTTGTGACCACCGCGGGTTTTGAGGACATGCCTTATATTCAGCGCATCAACCGGCGGGAGCTGTACAATTTGGGCTGGGTAAAAAGTGCGCCGCTGGTGGGTAGCCGAAACCATTGTTTTGGAATTCGGGAGCGGATTACTGCGGATGGTTCGGTGTTGTTGGCGCTGGACGAGGCGGAAGTAGAAGCGTTGTGCGAAGAGATCCGCGGGCAGGGATTTGAAGCGGTTGCGCTGTGTTTGTTGTTCTCCTTTTTGAATCCGGTACACGAACGAACAATTCGAGAGATTTTTGAACGAAAGCTGGAAGGGATTCCATTTTCGATAAGCTGTGAGGTGGCACCCATCTGGCGAGAGTACGAGCGGGCGAGCACGACGATTGCCGATGCGTACCTCAAACCACTGGTAGGGCGGTATATTCGTGCGCTGGACGGCGGGTTGAAAGCTGACGGTCTGGAGACGCCATGGGCGGTGATGAAGAGCAATGGAGGGGTTGTGGCGGCGGCGGTTTCGGCAGAGAATCCAATCCAGCTTGCGATGAGCGGGCCGGCTGGAGGGATGATTACCTGCCAGGTGATTGCGCAGGCGCTGGAATTGGATCGGGTGGCCACGCTGGATATGGGGGGGACGAGTTGCGATGTGGGGTTGATTGTGGATGGGGAGCAGCGGCTGACTACGGAGTATGAGATTGAGTTTGGTCTCCCGGCCAGTATTCCGTTGATCGATGTGAAGACAATTGGCGCGGGCGGTGGCTCGATTGCGTGGGTAGATGCGGGCGGCTTTTTGCAGGTGGGGCCGCAGTCTGCTGGAGCTTCTCCTGGGCCGGCCTGTTATGGGCTGGGCGGAGAGGCACCTACGGTGACGGATGCCAATTTGTATTTGGGCCGGCTGGATCCGACGTTTTTCCTGGACGGTCGGATGGCACTTTCTGGCAAGTTAGCCAAATCCGCACTGGCCGGGGTGAGCCAGAATCTGGAGATGGATACGGAGACACTGGCGTCTTCGATTTTGCAGATTGCGGAAGACAATATGGCCAATGCGATTCGCATGGTTTCGATTGCGCAGGGATATGATCCGCGCGATTTCACGTTGATTGCGTTCGGCGGAGCCGGGCCGCTCCATGCTACGGCGATTGCAAAGAAGCTGGATATGCCCCGGGTGGCCATTCCGGTGGTTCCGGGCAATGCCTCGGCGTTTGGGTTTTTGCTGGCAGATGCTCGTGTAGATAAGGTGTGGACGCGGGCGCAGCGGAGTGATGCGGTGGATGTGGATGAGATGAATGCGCAGTTTGGGCGGATGCGGTCTGAAGTGGTAATGGAATTGAAAGAGGGTGGGTACACAGGAACGCCCGTGATTTCTAATGTGATTCACATGCGGTATCTGGGACAGAATTACGGGCAGGATGTATCGGTACCGCCAGGACATATTACGGAAGATGTGCTGGTTGGAGCATTGGGTTCGTTTCACGAAATGCACGAGGCGCTGTATGGGTACGCATTCCGGGAGGCGGTCATTGAGTTGATCAGTTTTCAAGTGACTGCAATTGGACCGGCAGAAAAGCCCACGCTGGAAATGTTGCGGCCTCCGGTTGAGGCAGGTTCCCCTGGCCAACGGAGCGTCTTTTTTCCAGGAGATGGATGGGTGGATGCCACGATTTGCACGCGGTCTTCGCTTGCGCCCGGTGCAAAATTGGAAGGGCCAGCGGTGGTTCAGGAGGCGGGATCTACAACGGTGTTGCGTACAGGGGATCGGATGAGGGTGGATGAGCGAGGCATTTTGTTAATTGATGTAGGGTAGGTGGAGGCGTTCTGAATGGACCAGGTGACATTGACAGTGATGCACAATTATCTGACCAGTACCTGCCGGGAAATGGGGCTGGCCATGATGCGTACGGCTTATTCGCCAATTTTTAACGAGTCGCTGGATTTTTCGTGTGTGATTTTTAACCGCGAAGGGCGGTTGATTGGGCAGGCGGAGTTTTGTCCGTCGCAGATTGGTACAATTAAGGGGACGGTGGAGATTCTGCTGGAGGAGATGGGGCTGGATGCATTTTCGCCGGGGGATGTGTTGCTGACGAACGATCCGTACCGGGGCTGTGGGCACGTGCCCGAGTTCACGGTGTTGAAGGGGGTGTTCGATTCGGCGGGGCGGCTGCTGTTTTATGTGGCGAACTGTGCACATATGGCCGAGCCGGGAGCAAAGACGCCCGGTGGGCTCGCCGGGGATGCAACGGAGATTTATCAGGAGGGGCTGATTCTGCCGCCGGTGTGGTTGCAGCGGGGCGGTAAAGATGTACAGGATATCTGGGAGATTATTTTTGCGAACCACCGTACGCCGGAGGTGACGAATGGGGATTTGCACGCAATGGTGGGGTCTTTGGAAATTGCGGAGCGGCGACTGAATGAGTTGATCACACGCTACGGTGCGGAGACGGTGGATGAAGCGAGTGAGGAGTTGCTGGCCATTTCTGAGCGGCGAATGCGCGCAGAGATTGAACAGATTCCAGACGGGGTGTATACGTTTGAAGATGTGATTGAAGATGATGGGATTGAAGAGCGGCCGTTGCCAATTCGGGTAACGCTGACGGTGGCGGGGGATGGGTTGACGGCAGATTTTACGGGCAGTGCGCCGCAGGCCCGAGGGCCGATGAATGCCACGTATTCGGTAACGGCTTCGGCGGTGTACAATGCATTTTTACATTTGACAGATTCGACGATTCCACGGAATGACGGGTGTTACCGGCCGATTCAGATTGTTGCGCCGGAGGGTTGCATTTTGAATTGTAAACATCCGGCGGCGCTGGTGGGTGGAAATACGGAGATTAGTCCGCGGATAACAGATATTATTTTTGGGGCCCTGGCGCAGGCGCTGCCGGACCGGGTTCCTGCTTCGCAAGGAGGAACTTCCTGTTGTTTCTTGTTTGGCGGGCGGAATCCGGAGACGGACGCACCGTATGCGCATTTCCATTTTGAAGGGGTAGGCTGGGGCGCCCGGCAGGGGCAGGATGGAAACAATGCGGTTGTGGTGATTAATGGAAATTGCCGGAATACGCCGGTCGAAGTGTTTGAGACACGTTATCCATTTATTACGGAGTGTTATCGGTTGTTGGAAGATAGTGGGGGGGCCGGACAGTGGCGCGGCGGGCTGGGTGGAGAGCGGATTTTGACGGTGACGACGCCGCAGATTACGGTGAGTGCCCTGTTTAATCGGATGACGGTTTCACCGTTCGGTCTGTTCGGTGGAGGGGAGGGGGCGCGTTCTGGGATTTATGTGAAGCGAGTTGGAGAGGATCAATTTCGGACGTTTCAGGAGGTGTTTGGGACGATGTCACCTTCCAAGTTCAGTGGGATTACACTGGGGAAGGGAGACCAGGTGCGGCTGGTGTTTCCGGGAGGTGGCGGGTACGGGGACGCAAAGGAGCGGGACCGTAAGGCGGTGGCGGAAGATGTGCGGGTTGGGTTTGTGTCTGGAGGAGCGGCGAAGGAGATGTACGGGTTGGATGCAGGATAGACTTGAAGGTTTTGAAGGTTGGAGACGTTTGTAGACGGTGTCGATTTCCGGTCGACTGACTGTGGTCTTAAAAACAATTGTCAATTGACAAATATCAAGTATCAATTGTCAATTGTTAAGCGTCGAAGCCGCACCAGGCGAGCAGGGTAAGGGCGATGGCCCGGGTGGCGGTGAGCATGTCGGAGAGGGGTACGTACTCGTTGGGGCTGTGGGCGTTGGCGAGGTCGCCGGGGCCAAAGATGATGCCGGGGATGTTTTTTTGCGCGTACCAGGCGAGGTCTGCGGCGGCGGTGAAGCCAACGGTTTTTGGTTCCTGGCCAAGGTGGCGCAGCGCATTTCCCAGGTGTTGGACGGCGGGATGGTCTGGGTCTGTGTTGGCTGGTGGGAAGGAGATGTTGCGCAGGCACCATGTGAATTTTGGCGGGTGGTCCCTAAGCCAGGGGTCGTGTTGTGCAACGGCATGGACGCAGGATTCGATTTCAGCCTGGATGTCTTCCAGGGTTTCGTGTGGGTAGTACCAGACGTTGTATTCGATGGAGCAGTAGTTGGGCGTTGTGCCGGGGTTGGAGTTGATATTGAGGTGCCCGTCTTTGCCTCCGCCAGGTCCGCCAATGAAGATGCCGGGCAGGAGGGTGTTGAAACCAGCGGGGAGCAAGGGGTGGCTTTTGGATAAGGCCCAGCCGCGTTCGAGTTCCTGGAGGGCGTGTACAATTTTGAGGCCTTTTTCTACGGCGTTTACACCGTGTCCGCGTTCGGTTTCGCGTGGGTAGATGGAGGCGAAGCGGCGTCCGGCGTGTTCTTCGCGGCCTTCAATTTCAATACGGAAGTGTTCCAGGCCACCTTCGACGGGCAGGA
>JAQCGA010000394.1 GCA_027619145.1 bacterium
TTGTAGAACGTGCGATTGAGCTGGGGGTGCCCATTCTTCACCACGGTGGACGCCAGACGCCGGTACTGGGAAAATCCTGGCAGCAGAACCGTTCGGACAGTGAGGATTTTGTCCGGTTGGCCCGGATGTATCCAGAGGCGATGATTATTGAAGGACATCCGATCGTGGGGGACTGGGAATGGGCGTTGAAGGTGCTGCGGGAGGTGCCGAATGTGTATATAGATACGAGCGGGAGTCTGAACGACGAGGGGTTTGTGGAGATGGCGGTGCGGGAACTGGGCGTAGAGCGGGTGTTGTTTGCCACGGATGTGGCGATGGAGGCGGGGGTTGGGAAGGTGCTGGGTGCGCGGATTACGGAGCGGCAGCGGGAGAAGGTGTTTGGAAAGAATATGCAGAAGATTCTGGCGCAGCGGAAGTAGTGTTTACATGGTTTCGAGGAGGTCCAGGAATTGGGCAGTGGCGTCGGCCAGGGTACCTGTAAAGCGATTGCCTGCGCCCAGGACGAGGAATCCGTTGAAGCTGGAACAGCGTAAGATAGAAACGAGTTCTTTGATTTCAGCGTTCCCTTTTGCCAGGGGGGTTGGGGTGCCGTCGAAGGTGCAGTCTTCTACGTAAAGCTGGTCGGTAAAGCGTTTTAGTTTGGTGCTGTAGCTGGTGAGAAAGGGTTTTTCTCCGGCTCGGGCAAAACCGGCAGGGCTGAAGGTTAAGTTGGCTTGCAGGCCCTGTTGTGTTAATTCTGACATGGATTCGTAAACATTGGCGCTGCCCAGGTGTGTGTTGTAGAAGGAGATGGTGACACCGGCTTCTGCGGCTGCACGGGTGAGGCGAGGGGCTTCTGTGGTGAGAGGAAATAGGACGCGGGGAATGGCGCAGGATGCGGCGGTTTGGAGGAGAGGTTCGGCGGCTTCGGAAACGGCGGAGGCCCGCAGGGAGGTGACGGTGCCCCCGCCGGTGCGGAGTTCGGCAACGGCGTCCACGAGGCGTTCGGCTGGAAGGGTTTGTACGGGATTTCCCTGGACGGTATCGAGTTCTATGGCGGTGATGCCTGCGGCCTGGCAGGTTTCCAGGATTTCAGGGATGTAGCGGCCGGCCAGGTTGGCTGAGGTGGCCAGGGTACATGTTTCACGAGCGAATCGGTCTCGGCGCAGGTCGGCGCGCTGGCGCACACAATCTGCACAATTGGGGTTATCGCACAGGACAAAAGAAGGATTGTTTCGGCCCACTTCGAGCAGGGTGTTGATCATGTCTCTACTTTTGATGAGGCGGGCTACTGCGTTGCCTATACGGCCGACGTGCAGGATGTCGCGTTCTTGAAGCAGGCGATCCAGGCCGATGAAGTTGCGGTGTGGGCCGGGGAAAAAAGGCCAGGAACGGGTGGTGTTTCCTTCTGGTGTGGAGAAGGCGATTTCAGGTGTGGTTTTCAGGTAGGGCAAGCGTAGAAGAGCTTCTACTGCATGCAGGGTGGTATTCCGGTCCTGGTCCACGCCCAGGAGGCAGATGTGCCCGCCCAGGTCTGCGATGCGCATGTAGGGGGTATTTTCGGTATGGGCAGTTTCGGCCTTCCAGTGGTCGCGGCAGATTTCTTTTGCACGGGCCCCTACGGCAACCACGCTGGCCCTGGGGTGAATGCTGGAGATGGCACCGGGGTGTTGTTTGAGTGTGTCCGGGAGGATGCCCAGGGATCCGAATGTGGGGGCGATGAGGGTGCCTTCTGGGCCAAGGACCGAGAAGAAGGCGTTGAGGACGGTGTTTGCCCCGCCTTCAATGTGCCCCAGACTGGAAAGGGAGCTGTGCAGGAGAACGGTGTCCCCAGTGTTTAATCCGAGGGTTTTCAGGTCGATTTCGATGTCTTTTTGATTCATCTGAACAGGCTCCTTCACAACGGGGCGGCACAGCGAGGAAAGACGCTTTAGGTGCGTTTTTCCCGGAGGAGATACGTGGGCATTTTGCCTTTGTCTTTGATTTCGATTTCGCCTCGGGGTTCAAAGAGGTAATCGGTCTGGAGGCAGTCGTGGGTGGCCTGGCTGACCTGGATGGCGTCTACCAGGCCGTGAGATTCCATTCGGCTGGCAATATTGACGGTGTCACCCCAGAGGTCGTAGGAGAATTTTTTTGTGCCAATGACGCCGGCAATCACGGGGCCGGTATGGATGCCAATGCGCAGGTGGAGGGGGTCGCCTGTGCGGGTTTTGAAGCATTCAATTTCGTGTTTCATGTCCAGGGCCATATTCGCTACGGTCTGGGCATGATTGGAGCAGGGGTCCGGCAGGCCGGCTACGACCATGTAGGAGTCTCCGATGGTTTTGATTTTCTCCACGCCGTGTGTTTCTGCCAGACGGTCAAAGGCAGAGAAAATCTCGTTGA
This sequence comes from bacterium, assembly GCA_027619145.1. The sequence goes on from JAQCGA010000394.1 coordinate 2,365, forward strand.
GCAAGGTGATCAGTTCTTCGGGAGAAATGAGCGCAGAGAGGCGTGTGAAGCCCACGATGTCTGCGAAGAGGACAGTGACTTCGGGGAAATGGTTGGCGATAATGGCGGGTTCTTGTTTGAGTTGCTGGGCGATGGATTCGGGAAGGATGTTGAGTAAAAGGCGTTCGGATTTGCGTTGTTCTTCATTAAGTTCTTCTGTTTGTTGCCGAATCTGTTGCAGGTCCAGAAAGCGCACAAACCCCAGATCCAGAGCCTGGGTGAGTTCCTGGACGAAGTCGATTTGATCTTCCGATAAGGCCGCGTGAGGTCGGCTGACCTGTACGGTGCCGTTCTCGAAAGGGATGGCGGTGAAGTAGCTTTCGGTCAGATGGGGCAAAATGGGGCCGCTGAAACCGAAGCGTTTGACCAGTTCTTCGCTGGCTTCACGCGTTTCGGCTTCGCTGCGTACGAATGACCAGACGTTGCCCTGGCGCCATTGCGCGAGGCGGGACCATTGCTGGGCGGATTTCTCCCAGGTGGCTACAGCGATGTTGGGGCTAATTTCCACCACGCTGGAAGATTTCCAGGTCACGCCGTTTTTGCCGGGGTTGGGAATGGCGAAATAGACGTGTACCAGATCTTTCTCTAGTTCGATAAATTCGATGCTGACCTGGGCCTGAATGCCCATTTCTTGCATTTGTTGCCACATCACGGCCACGACTTTGCCGAGGTGGTTGGTTGTGCCCATCATGAGAGCCTCACTACGGACCCGCTCAATGGCCGCCTCCCGGCGGAGCAGGACATTTTGTTCTTCTACCCGTTTTTTGTAGTGTTGGAGCTGCTCTCGCAGATCTCTGACGACCTGGATGAGGTCAACTGCCATTCAAAATCCTTTCGAAAGTGCAACATAGACAGGCTGGGTCCAACAAAGCCAAGTATAAAGAAAACAGGGTAAAGCAGATATTGTCAATTGGAAAACATACTGCGGTCATGTCCGATAGCTTGAGGCCGATTCAGATGGGGAAGCGAGAAACGGTGTAAACGCATTGACAAATGTGCCTCAATTATGTATCATTCCCTTTCGGGTCAGTCTGTTATAAGAATAAGGTAACTGAAAGTTCTAACTGAAAGGAATGCGGGCGTTTATGAAGGTTCAGGTGACGGAATCCGAGGCCTGGCGGCGAACGCTGGATGTGGAAGTACCCGGCGATGAAGTGGAAAAGCGGTTCGAAGCGGCCTACAGAAGTTATAGCAAGTCTTTGAACCTGCCGGGTTTCCGCAAGGGAAAAGTGCCGCTTCAGGTGGTCAAGAAGCGATTCGGAAAGGCCATTCAAGGCGAAGTCCTGCAAGAAGCTATGCAGGAGTTCTACCGGGAGGCCAGCCGGACTGAAGGGCTGAACCCCGTTTCCGAAGCGACCATTGAAGAGGTAGATTTTTCAGAAGGCCAGCCGCTGAAGTTCAAAGCGTCGGTGGACGTGAAACCCACCCTGGACGTGCAGGGCTATCGAGGGTTGAAAGCCAAACGTCCCATTATGAAGGTCAAAGACGAGCACGTTGAGGAGCACCTTCAGTTGCTATTGAACCAGAACGCGACAGAGCAGGTGGTAGAACGCCCGCTGGCGCTGGGCGACGTGCTGGTTGGAGACATTCAGGAACTGGATGCATCCGGCGCACCTATTGCGGACCGAAAACAGGAAGACCGCACGTTTGTTGTGGGCGGTCCCAATGCGACCAATCACGACCTGGACAACCAGCTGGTAGGAATTTCTGCCGGAGAAGAGCGCGATGTGAAGCTGACTCGGCCGGAAGAAGATGCAGAACACGGTGGCGAAGAGATCCGTTTTTTGGTTACAGCGAAAGAAGTGCGGGAGCGCACGCTGGGCAAACTGGACGATGAGTTTGCCAAAGATATGGGAGATTTTGAATCCCTGGACGCGCTGAAGCAGCGGATTCGAGAAGATTTCCAGGCCCGGGCAGATGACAATGCGCGTCGGCAGTTAGAAGCAAACCTGGCGGATGCGCTGATTGATAAGAATGAGTTTGAATTGCCGCAGAGCATGGTAGACAACTACCTGGATAATATGGTTGAGAACTACAAGCGCGAACACGCAGATCATGATCATGCAATTGACGAAGAGGCGATCCGCAAGGAAAGCCAGGATGGTGCAATGCGCAACCTGAAGCGTTTTCTGCTTCTGGAAGCGGTGGGCAAGCAGGAGAAGATTCAGCTTGAAGAGGGTGATTTGGAGAAGCGGCTGGAAGCTCTTGGACAGCAGTATGGTATGGAAAGCGACAAGCTCCGGCAGGTT
>JAQCGA010000395.1 GCA_027619145.1 bacterium
CGCACGGCTTCATCTCGGAACACCCCGATCTGCTCTGCCCAGGACACCCCACCCTCCATATGCGTCAGCAGGTATTCTCCATCGGTTGGTTCAAACGCGCACCGTCCGCCCACGTCAATATACACTGGCGAAGAGTGCGCCATCACCGGGCCGGCATCCGTAAAATGCTCGCCCCAACAACGGGCCGCCACCCAGCAAGACTTTTCCGCCTTCAAATCGAACTTCACCGTCACCATCCGTCGGTCTCCATCAGCATCTTGCCGGGCAACGCGTCGCCCATTTACAATCAGCTCCACCGCAGTCAACGGCCAGACACTCTCTGCCGTAGCCGTCACCTCCACGGTACCACCATTCCCTGGCAGATGAATTTCCTGCCCCATCCGGGCACCTTCGGCGTGAAGATCGATCATCGCTCCTGTGCTGGCAAACGTCGTTCCACGCTTCACCGCCTGGCACCAGTTCTCAAACGTAAACTCCTCGCCGTCCGCCAGCAGGGCGTATGTCCGCGAACCTCCCAGAACCCGCCCATTCGACATCTTATCCGTTCCACCCACAATCGGCAACTTCCCCGTATTCAGCCATCGGTAATACCCTCGCTCACCCTGCCCAATCTCTTCCCCCTTCCAGATCCAGCACATCTCGGCGGCATCCGCCTGTCCCAAAACAATATTCGCTGCATTCTCAAAGTCCGGCAAGGGCATATGCGGCATAATCACCAGCCCACCCTGCTTCCTACAGGCCTCGGCCCAATCTGCCATCAACGCCTGAATCTCGCCGCCCACCCAATCCTCCTGCGGCCCACCTGTACACATGGGTGCAACCATCTCCTTCAACCCCAGCAAACTGATATGCCCCAGCACGTGCTGCCGGTTCTCCTGGCTCACCCAGATCTTGTGATCATTGCTACTCGTAGGTGCCAGCCCTCCGGTGAACTCCTCCCAGCTTGTAAACAATCGCCCCCACTGGCTCGCCAGCAAATTCACCACATTCAAATCTTCACCTGCCGCTTCAAGATGTGCGGATTGCGACGACAGAAAATGCACGTGCGTATCGCCCGAATAGAACTGCCGCCCCTTCATATCCAGCGCCCGCTTGATTTTCAGCGACAGATCCCGCTGGCCCGGCTTGATCTCCACCCGTTTCCGCAGCGGCGTGTACTCGAACCCCCGCACTACCTCCACAAACACCGGCCCAATCGGCAATTCAATCTGACACGTCCCGTCGATATACGCGTACGGCGTCCCCCGCACCTTACAGTCTCCCCCCATATCCTCAAACCACGCCGTATTCACATCCGCCTGATGTCCGTGAGGGGCAAAATACGCCCCGTGGGAAGACCGAAAGTGTACACGACAACCCACCGGCCGTCCCGTCTGCTCGTCCTCCACCCGCACGTGTACCCACTGTTTCCCACCAGGAGACACAAGCGACACACGCACCGACCCCTTCTCCACCTCCGTCTTCTCCAGCACATCGCCCCACCGAAAAGCCGCCTGCACCTGTTCTCCAGCCCGTACCCGCAGTTCTCCTTCCGCTGAACCGTGAATTTCCACGTACCCGCCTTCTTTCACCTCCTGCCCACCCCGTCCCCATCCGGCCTCATCGGTACTTAGGAAATCCTCTCCGGGTACAAATAGCCGGTCCTGACGCGCCACCACGCCACGCTCCATCTCCACCTCCAGGGGCGCATCCGGATCTCCATCCACAGATATAGCAATCTCCTCGCGGCCTGGCCAGTGGAATGGATCACCCTCTTCCAGACACAGGGTAATCGCCCCCAATGCCAGCGGTGTAGGCCCGGCGGCCACAACCTCAATCCGTTCGATCTTCAGATCCGGATGTGGGTTTTCCCAAGCATACAACCACCAGCCGGCCAGATCGCTGCTCTCCGCCGTTACGCCCGTCTGCACATAGCCATAGGAATTGGAACGATCGTTCAGCGGCACCGACCGAAATTCTCTACAGTGCCGGCACAGAAACGGGTGATGCCCCCAGGGAATGGCCAGATCGTGCACTTCAAACCGCCTTCGAAGCCCCACCTCTTCGGTGGAGCCCCCTTCGAACACAACCCGATAAGTTCCCATCGGTTCGCCAATTCCTTCCACACTTGGCCACGTAGCCTCGGCGGGACCACACACATGCGCAAACAAAACCCGCTTTGCCACAGCCTGCACCTCAATCGCCACAGAAACAGGCACCTCCTCCCCACCGGCCTGTGCGACCACAACCAGAGACGGCTGATCCGGTTCCCCTTCCCCCAGGCAAAGTGGAATCCCCCAGAACCTGCACGATCCTGTCGGAAGATTTTGGAGCCCGGTCCTCTCGGGGTCTGCCTCAGGAGCGGGCCACAGAGGGCCATCTGAAGTCTGCACATTCTGCCTGCCAGAATTCCAATACCCACTCAAATCCAGAACCTGAAATTGTTCTGCCATATCCCCCTCCTTGCGCATGGTGCGGGAACGGACCTTTCGAAAAGATGGCCCGCACAACCGTGAACGCCTGCATGGTTATTCTCAAATGCGTCCCGGTCAAGTAAAAAATCAGGGTACCCACCCTCTTCTACAAGGCTGACGTCTATTTTAGTCCACCTCAAAATTTCGGCATCCTGGCTGTTTTCAACCGCCGGGGTGATTGATTTCCGCCAATGTGCCGATATAACTCTATGTGGATTCGCTCAGTTCAAACACAATTCTTCCTATTTATTTGCCTGATTTTATGGCATATATGTAACGCCCATCTCGCTGTTCTGTGTACAGGCACGTTATATGCAGTACCATCTTTGTTCTTCTGTTTTCACACACGCCGGTTGGCAGGCAAGATTCTACGCACCGGCGATTGATGGATCACTCGACCAACCCGGGAGTTGGCTGTGAACTGGATATGGATCCTATCCCTGACAATACTGAGTTCGGGCCTGCTTTACGTTCTCCTCAGCCAGGTTCAGAAGAGAGCAAGACAGGACGAACGCGCCCAGTTGGAAAACCAGTTACGCCAATCCCAGCGCCTGGAAACCCTGGGCCAGCTCACCAGTGGCATTGCACACGATTTCAACAATGTCATTTCAATCATCCTGGGATATGGCCAGATGGCCCAGGAGAATAGCCCAAAGGGCAGCCGCGCCCGCACCAACATTGACGAAGCCCTCAAAGCCGCCTACCGGGCCCGGGACCTTCTCGAACAACTGCTCGCCTTGAGCCGAGGTACTGTTCCAGAACGAAAGCCGCTCCCACTGGCACCTCTCGTCTTCGAAAACACGCGCCTTCTACGCGCTTCTCTTCCCAGAACAGTACGCATCCACCAGGAGATCGACCCGGAAACCGGCACCATTTCCGCCGATGCCTCCCAGGTCCATCAAATCCTCATCAATATTGGACTCAATGCGGGATACGCCATGCGGGGATCTGGTGGAACCCTCACCGTCCACCTTACCCCCCAATCCGTAGCCCCTGCTCTGGCCACCGAATTGCAGATCCGTCCGGGCAGGTATGCCGCACTCTCCATCAGCGACACAGGCGTAGGCATCCCCGCACAAGTGCGCCACCGGATCTTCGAACCTTTTTTTACGACCAAGCCACCCGGAGAAGGCACAGGCCTTGGCCTTTCCCTTGTACAGAGCATCGTGCGCAGCTACGACGGGGCCGTTTCAGCTACCTGTCCACCTGAAGGGGGCACAACCTTCACGGCCTATTTTCCTCTCCTGGACATCCCTCAAAGCGACCAACCTGCGAAAACACCGGGCTCGAACCATTGCATTCTCTTTGTAGATGACGAAGAAGACCTCTTGAACCTGGGCCGAGAAATGCTGGAACGCATGGGATACGAAGTGGTTACACAAACCGACAGCGTAGAAGCCTACAAAGCCTTCCAGCATCAGCCCGATCGTTTTCACCTGGTCATCACAGACTATTTCATGCCCAACCTGACAGGTACAGATCTGGCTCGGAAAATGAAAGACATCCGGCCAGATATTCCCCTCATCCTCCTCACGGGATACAGCACAGCCATTAGCCGGGAAAAAGCTGCCGAATCCGGATTCAGTGAATACCTTCAGAAACCCATGGCAACCCAGGAACTTAGCCAGGCCATTCATCGGCTTCTGCCTCCATCATAGATAGAGCCATGAAAATGGCCCCCAGGAAATAGACAAAGGCGAAGCTCCCGAGGAAAAATCGAGCGCTTCGCCTTTGACATTGATCAGGGTTTACATCTTCAGATCAACCCGTACTCTCTCAGCACCGCCTGGAGAACCGGTTCAATCCGTTCGTGCAAGCGGTTGTTGGCATACCCCACCCAGGCAACCGGGCTGGTCGTATCCAGGCAAACATCCAGCGGATTTCCCTCCGGGTCTGTAACCACCACCCCCATCTCCCGTGCGATCAGCTCTGTGCATACATCGTAAGGGTGGCAGCAGATCCCCAGAGCCTGTCCCCTGGACCGCATCACCTGCTCCAGGTTCGGCCGCAAATCTGCATTAAACCGGTCGTGCCCGGCCATCAATTCGTAAAACTGCCCACCGGTTGAAATGTACTGGTCCTCAAACAACCGGGCTTTGCCCTCCTGCACCGGGCCAATCAGACGCTCCACCAGCGCTTCTTCCACCTGGCCCAATACATCTTTTGCTCCGGGAAAAAATCGAGAGAACATTGCAAAC
>JAQCGA010000396.1 GCA_027619145.1 bacterium
TCTCATCCTGGCTTCTGCCTGTGGAGAAGATGCGCCCACCGGCGTGAAAGAAGCCGACCTGCGTGGCACCTGGAGCGGCACCTTCACCGGTGTCACCCTTCTGGGCCGCACCCTCTCCGGAGATGTGGAATGGGTATTTTCCAGCAAAACATTTGAAATCCATTTTTTTAACGCACCCGAAGGGCAGGCCGAGCGCATAGGCGGCAACTGGAAATTCGCCAACGAACGACTCGTTCTGGAACTCAAAACTTCCTTTCCCATAGACACCGACATCGGTGCAGTCGATTCCCTCTTCGTCTCCATCTTGTCTCAAGAAATGTCCGCAAAAACCGTGGCCGGCAGTGATATCCGGCTGTTCAAAACTCAAAGTGCATTCCGAACCGATTTTCGGAAGACCTACGCATGCAGATCCACGGCCCCACACCTTCCGGCACCCTTCGTTTCAACTTTTCCTCGGACACACAACGCCAGGCCCTCCTTTCCAGACTTGAAAAAGGCCAGCCCCTGGAAGCCCGGGTACTGGACGGGGTAAGCGAGGGCCGCTGGGCCATTCGCTTTATGGGTCACACCCTCGTGGCCGAATCCCACCTGCCTCTCCTGCCAGGTCAAATCGTCCAGGCTCGTGTAGCGTCCCTCGGTCCGCCCCTTGTACTCAGCCTCCTGGGTGGCTCTGGCTCCGAAACCGCAAGCATCACCCGTGCCCTCCAGGATCTGGGCATTCTGGATGACGCGCTCAACCGGGCCATTGTCAAAGGCCTGGTCTCTTCCGGGCGTCCCGTAGACCTCCAGAACCTCCATACCCTGCGCGACCTTCTTCTGGGCCTGGGCCTCCCGCTCAACCTGGAAGATGCAGAAGCCCTCGAACAAATGGTCCGGCAAGCGCTCTTCCTTCAAAGCCGTGGCCTCCCCGTCACACCAGACACCCTCAACGCCTACCTCTCCCACCTGCCCGCAGGTGCTCTGGGTGGCCTGCTGGAAAGTCTGGGTGACCTGCTCAAATCCTTCCGCCTGCCCGGCTTCGATCGCTCCACCCTGCAATCGCTTGCCAACCGCATCGAACAAACCATTCCGCAAACTGGCGAACTCACCGGCGATACCCTCAAAACCCTGCTTGAAACTCTGGGATTGGACCTTGAAGGCCGCCTCGCGGCCTGGCTTGCCGCCGGTAACAAAGGCCTCCCCGATGGCCTGGACAACACCCTCAAACTCGCCCTGCTACGCCTTCAGGCCCGGCTCGAAAACCTGGATCTCTCCACCCTCGACGACTCCGGCCGCAACACCCTCCAGAACCTCCAGGACCGCCTCGGGCAAACGCTCCGTTTTCTCAACACCGCCCAGGCCGAAGCCCTTCCCGCAACCGGACGCGAAGCCCTGCACCTGCAAATCCCCCTCTATTTCAATGAACAGGCCACCACCGCAGATCTGCGCCTCTTTTACCATCAAGAGAAAGACGGCTCCCACCGCCTGGACCCAGGCAACCTCCGCCTCTCTCTCTCGCTGAACCTCACTGGCCTGGGTCTCCTCCGCATCGAGCTCTCCGTGGCCAACCATCACGCCGTATGCAACATCCGCGCAGCCGACGACGAAAAAACCGCCTTCTTCCAGGAAACCGCCGACGAACTCAAAACCGCTCTGGAAAAATGCGGCTACACCGTCTCCACCATCGCCTGCCGTACGCTCAAGGAACGGGACGACGATGGAGACGAACATCCTCCTTCTGTAGGACTTGATCTACGCGTATAAAAGATTGCTGAATGATATATTTCTTATCAATGATCTTCCTGATTTTGGTTTTCGTAGGGGCAGCCCCCTGTGGCTGCCCGGGATCTACCTTGAAAACAGCCGGGCGACCACAGGGGGTCGCCCCTACCGAACCCAACAAACATCTACACCTTCCTTTACAACTGGAAAGACCTCCTTTATGTCACCGTCGAGCCCTCCCAAAAAAGACCTCCCAATCCCGGGAGAAGTATTCCGCGTAGAAGAACACACTGCCTTTCTCATTTCTCCGTCGAAAACAAATCCAGATCACCCAACACCGTGGGTCTGGTATGCGCCAACCCTTGAAGGCCTGCCAGGCCCCGAAGAAGAATGGATGTTCCAAAAATTTCTGGACGCAGGAATTGCAATCGCAGGTATCGATGTGGGAGAATCTTTCGGAAGCCCCGAAGGACGACGTCTTTTCACGGCGCTCTACACTGAACTCACCCAGCAACGAGGCTTTTCCGAAAAAACCTGCCTCCTCGCGCGAAGTCGCGGTGGCCTGATGCTCTACAACTGGGCCGTCGAACATCCCACATCCGTAGCCTGCCTGGCGGGCATCTACCCGGTCTGCAACCTGAGTAGCTACCCGGGCCTCAAAACCGCCTGCGCCGCGTACGGCCTCACCGAAAAACAACTCGCCGCAGAACTCTCCGAACACAATCCCATAGACCGCATCGAGCCTCTCGCAAAAGCCCACGTACCTCTTTTCCATATCCACGGAGACAACGACACCGTTGTCCCCCACGACAAAAATTCCGCAGAACTCGCCCGGCGCTACAGCAACGTCGGTGGAGACATGACCCTCCGCATACTCGAAGGCCGAGGCCACGACTGGTGGTCCGGCTGGTTTCAATGTGAGGAACTCATCGAGTTTGTGCTTACCCATGCCAGTAAAGCCTGACCCGCTCAGTTGCTCTCATGCTCTCATCTGATATCCCAATCAACCTTTAAAAAGGTCACCCCTTGTCGCGCTCAATCGCCCTGCCTCTACTCCGTGTCCCGATTATCCTTACCCATCTCATCGTCATCTATCAGATTTTCACCTCCGTAGTTCTGTTCGCTCAAGAACAAGATTCGACCACCGCCTCTTACGAGCTCGCTCCCCTCACCGTCACAGCCACGCGCACCGAACGCCCCATCTTCCAACTCCCCTACGCCATCGATCTCGTCGAAGTCGAAACCATCTCTCCGGCTGGCCTGGGCCTTTCCCTGGAAGATGCGCTTCAAGAAATCCCCGGCATAACCGTCCACAACCGCCACAACCTCTCTCAAGGAGACCGCATCGTCATCCGCGGCGTGGGCAGCCGTGCGCCCTTTGGCGTTCGCGGCGTCAAAATTATCCTGGATGGCATCCCGCTCACCTTCCCAGACGGACAGGCCCAACTCAACAACCTGGACCTGGGCTCCCTTGGGAAAATCGAAATCCTGCGCGGACCCAGCGCCTTCCTCTATGGCAACGCGGCCGGTGGCCTCATCAACCTCCATACTCGAACTGGCGCACCGCAACCCTTCCAGGCGCGTCCCAGAATTCTCCTGGGAGAAAACGGTCTGCGCAAAGGACAGGCCGCACTCTCCGGCCAAACCGCAAAACACGGCTACACCCTCAACCTCGTCCACCTGGAACAAGATGGTCACCGAACGCACGCCGCCACCCGCTCAACCGCCCTCAACACCGTCGGTCGCCTCAGCTTCAACCACCTCAACCTCACCACAGTCTTCAACTACTACAACGCCCCCTACCTCCTGAACCCCAGTTCTCTCACAAAAGAAGACGCCCGAACCGCGCCCGGATCCTCCCGCTTCTTCAACCAACAGCAGGGCGCTGGCAAACGCGTGCACCAGGGCCAGGCCGGTATCACTCTCCGGTACCATCCGTCCACCCTGAACCTCCAGACCACCCTCTACGCCGTTAAACGCACCCTCTTCAACCCCATCCCCGGCCGCATCATTGACCTGGACCGCACTTCCTGGGGCCTGCGCACCGTCCTCTCCAACACCAAACGCCTGACACACACAACCCTCCGCTGGACCCTCGGCGCAGACCTCGAAACCCAGTATGACACCCGCCTGGAATTCGAAAACCAGGGCCTGCCCGAGGATAACATCCCGCCAGACCAGATCCTCAACCGCCTTCAATTCGGCCCCAAACTTCTGGACCAGAAAGAAAACGTCCTGGGCTTCGGCCCCTTTGCCGAACTCGCTCTCGACCTCAGCAAACAATGGACCCTCACCCTCGGCGGACGCTACGACCGCTCCACCTTCAAAGTCACGGACCGCTTCCACGAAGACGGCATCGACAACTCTGGTACTCGCACCATGACACAACTCAGCCCCACCATTGGCCTCACCTGGAACCCCCGCCCACTCCTGACCCTCTACACCAACTTCACCACCGCCTTCCAGACCCCCACAACGACCGAACTGGGCAACCGCCCCACCGGCGAAGGCGGCTTCAACCCAGACCTCCAACCCGAAAAACTCCACAGCCTCGAACTCGGCATCCGGGGCCACCACCTGCCCGCCCATCTGGAGTACAGCTTTGCGCTCTACCGCATGAAATTCCAGGACATGCTCATCCCCTACCAGATTCCGCAAAGCGAAGAAACCTATTTCCGCAATGCCGGAAAAAGCCGAAACACCGGATTCGAATCCAGGCTTACCTGGACACCTCTACGCGAACTCCGCGCCACCCTCGCCTACACATTCACCCACTTCATCTTCACGGACTTCCAACTCGAATCCCCCACCGTCCAGCTCTCCGGCAAAAAAGTCCCCGGCGTCTCCCCCCACCAGCTCACCACAAGCCTCACATACATACACCCCACCGGCCTCTACCCCGACCTCAACACCCGATGGACCGCCCGCTACT
>JAQCGA010000397.1 GCA_027619145.1 bacterium
CCCCTACATTTCATTGTGTCGAGTACCGCTTACCCAATCCCCAGATCTGCAAACGTCACCGCATCTCCCAGCATCAGGTCTTCCGCCGTAGCCTCCATCACCCGGTACACCGCATCCCCCGGCAAATGGCCATTCCGAGTACCCGACCTTTCAAAAAAACTCACATCTTCGCTCTTCGAATGGCCATAAAAAAACACATCAAAACCCAGCTCTTGAAACCGGGGCAACACCTGCTTGGAATAATCATAATGCAGAGCCAGAATACGCCAGCGGGCTTTGCGCTTGCGCACAACATCCTCCAACCAAACGATCTGTTCATCGGTCAAACTGTGCGCGAGCATCTTTCCTGTTTGTTCGTCGTAAAACGCAAACCCATCCATCATCACCAGTTCACACGGCCCCAGAACCCGAAATACATCGTCCGTCTGCCGCTCCCACGGCCATCCAACCATATCCCGCCACGCGCTCCGGCAAATCTCAAACGCCACATCATGATTGCCCGGCAGCACGAACACCGGAACCTTCAACAACTCAAAAATCTCCTGCGCCTGCGCCATCTGTCTCAGAATAATCTCATCCGGCAGTGGCAGCCCCTCAGGCGTGTACCTCGTGATCACATCTCCCGTATGAATCAATGCATCCAGCCCCAATTCATTCATGTGATCTGCCAGTTCAAAAAACAAAGCCGACCGGTCCACACTTCCACCCTCGTCGGGTTTGGACAACAAATGCCAATCGCTCGTATACGCCAGCCGAATCCGGTCCGGTTGCTCGGTTCGCACAACCACTGCACGCGGCTGCACAAACATCTTCCCACCTCCCGCCAGAACCAGATCTGCCAATCCATTTGGTACCGTATCCGGCAGCCGAACCCTGTACTGAACAATCCCTTCTGCGTACCAAACGTGCTCATCCAGTATATCCATCGCCACGGAAGCCTGATCAATAACCAAAGAAAAAATGGCCGGGACTTCTACAGGTAGGTCAACCGCAATAGATAACACATCTCCTGGTGCGGTGAACACCGGCTGCGACCAGCGCGGAGAACGAATCCGGGCGCGACTCATATCTCTGGAAACCAGATCAACTCGGGTGGCACCTGCCTCTTTTCCAGAAACCCGTAAATCGGCGCTGCCGCACCGATGGCATCCAGTACATGCGCATCCGACCCCACCGCGATTTTCACCTTTCGTTCAACCAGTAAATCGATAAAATGCACGTACAGCGGCTCGTCAAAAAACGCAATATTTTTGCTATTCATCTCGCACGCCGTCACGTGGGTGGCCAATGCGTCTGCCCACTCTACAAAAAATGCCTCCGGAATCATCGAAAACCGCCACTCACCCTCGTACCCCATTCCTCGCAAGCGCTTCTCAATCCTCGTCCACGGATGCACAATCACATCTACCCAGGCATGCCGGGTAGCCGCCATCTGGCAGCGGTGATCGTACTCCACAAACGCATCTACCGAGACCAGCTCTTCCGGTATAGAAGCAGACTCGGCCAGCACAAAATTCAATCCCACAGCATCCTTATCCGCCTCGGTACCATCCATCGTTCCCTTCGTATCCCGGGTATTCACCTCCATCCCAATCGCTGTTGGAATTGGAGACTCCAGCGAACGAAACTCCGCAGCCAACTCCTTCAGGCTTTCCAGTGGATGCCGCCACCCACCCAGGTGCTCCAGAATACCGGCATACTCAATCCCCTCTTCCACACACCGCTCCAGGCAAGCCGCCACACTCACCTCTGGCTTCGGCCGGTCTGCCCGGTACCTCGTTGCGTGAATTTGCGTATCCGTACGCGGAATCCTCATTGTTGCCCTCCCCGATCTCCAACAATTTCTTCGTACGTCCGTTCTCTGAGCCGCTGCCCCAGCAAAAATGCCTGCCGTTGTCCCATTGCACTCAGCGGTGGATCACCCGGCGGGTAATCCGCATCTTCCACCACCCCAGGCAATACCTGTCCGTGTCGAGTAATGTGCAGAATTATCCAGTACCTCAAGCAGTCAAACTCTGAACGCGTGTTAAAGCTTCTCCAACTCCACAATCGCCTCGTCTGCCGTATCCTCAGGCGTTTTCCCTTCCGAAGACATCACAAACACATCTGCCCGATTATAGAACGGCTCTCTCGCAGCCAACATCTTACAAATTTTCTCCAATCGCCCCGCATCATCCAGCCCGGCCATCAACGGGCGCTCGCCCTCGGTTCGGCTCACCCGCTCAAAAATCGTCTCTGGCAACGCACGCAAACACAAGCACACACCGGTTTCCCGAATGGTCTCCCAGTTCGCCTCCTGCGTAATCGCCCCACCACCCAGCGCAATCACCGCATCTCTCATTTCTGACGCCTTACGCACGCAGGTACGCTCCAAACGGCGAAAGGCGGCCTCTCCGTCTTGCGCGAAGATTTCGGGAATCGTCTTCCCAGCCGCCTCTACAATCAACTCGTCCGTATCAACAAAAATGCGTGCCGTGCGCTCGGCCAGGATCGGCCCCACTTTGCTCTTCCCTGTAGCCATAAAACCCGTCAAAAAAATTTGCCGCCCAGGAAGCAGCATCATGCCTGCCGTCCTTTCGAAAGCCGCTGGGCACGCTTCTTTTCGTAACACGCTTCGCAATTCCACAAAGGAGGTTTCATAAACGCATTATAGTCATCATCCAGCACATCCCGGTGCAAATGCTCCGTCTCTTTTCCACACGTATCACAATAGAGGTCTTGTTTTTTTTCTTCCATCTCCCCAAGCCCTTCGCTGAATAAAAACAGAATAGAAAAAGAACACACGAACCATCGAGTTTCGATATTCCGAGCAACGCTGGGAATTGAACAAAGCCTACATCTCTTCAGGTGCCTTCATCCCCAAAAGGTGCAGGCCGGATGCCAGAACAACCGTAATCGAATAAACCAGGGTTACGCGCACCCGTGTAAGCGCCTCTTCTTCGGATACCACCCGGTGTGCGTTGTAGAATCGGTTGGCGGCCGCACAAAGCTCAATCAAGTACGAAGCGATCTGGCTCGGCTCGTTGGCCTCGGCCGCACCCAGGATTCGACCGGGGAATTTCTGCAAACACTTCACCACCGAAATTGCCTCGGGTTCCACCAGCAAGGACAGATCCGGATTCGACGGCGGAACTTCTTCGCCGTACTTACGCAACACACTACAATAACGAGCGTGCGTATACTGAATATAAGGCCCGGTCTCTCCATTAAAATTCAAGATTTCATCCCAATCGAACAACACATCCCGCGTCCGACGAGAATCCAGGTCTGCATAAATCACAGCCCCAATGCCCACATTCTCGGCCACCTCGTCCTTATTCGGCAAATTCGGATTCTTCTCTTCAATAATCTGCCGCGTCAATTCTACCGCCCGGTCCAGTACATCTTCTAAAAAAATCACATTGCCCCGGCGGGATGCCATTTTACCATCTTTAAAAGAAATAAGACCGAACGGAACATGCACACAATCTTTTGCCCAGTCATTTTCCATCAACTCCAGCACCTTAAAAAACTGCCGAAAATGCAATGCCTGGCCCGCATCTGTCGCATAAAGCATCCGGTCAAAATTGTATGTTTTTTTCCGGTGCAACGCCGCCGCCAGATCTCGGCTATGATATACGCTGGTACCGTGCCCTGTCTGTAAAATACACGGCGGCATATCGTAATCGTCCAGCTTTACAACCAGCGCACCTTCGCTCTCTACGGCAAGCCGCTTGTCTTTCAGCTCACCAATGACCCCATCTACATGATCATGAAAAAAGCTCTCACCAATATACTCTGTAAACGTCACGCCCAGCCGGTCGTACATCCGCTTAAAATCTTTCACCGTTTCTTCCCGAAACCAGCTCCACAACCTGCGTGCCTCAGAATCTCCATCTTCCAGCTTACGCGTCCACTCCCGAACCTCTTCTTTCAAAGATGGGTCCTTTTCCACCTCGGCATTGAACTTCACGTACAGATTGAACAACTCGTACGGTGGATTCTTCTTTATTGCCTCATCATCGCCCCATCTTTTGTAGGCCGCAATATTCATCCCGTGTGGCGCACCCCAATCTCCCAGATGGTTAATACCCACCACCTTCCATCCCACCGCCTCATAAATTCGACACAAAGAATTTCCAATTGCGGTACTCCGGAGGTGTGCAATTGTAAATGGCTTGGAAACATTGGGCGACGAAAAATCAATCACCACGATCTTGCCCAGGCCCTCTTCACTACGCCCATACGCCCGGCCTTTGGCCAGAATTTCCTCCACCGTCTCCTGCACGAACGCATCCTGGCTTACAAAGAAATTCAGGTACGGCCCAGCGGCCTTCACTTCCGTAATCCGACCGCTTGGTTCCATCTTCTCCGCCAATTCCTGTGCAATCAGGTTCGGGGCCTTACGCAGCGTTTTGGCCAGCGTAAAACACGGCAGGGCATAATCGCCCATCTCCGGATTTGGGGGAACTTCAATCAGCCCGACAACATCTCCGGCCGCCAATCCAGACCCATCTGCAATCTTTTGTGCAATCTCTTCTTTAAATGAATTAGGCACAGCGCTCTCCGTTCAAAATACAGCCAACCATCAACCCTTGTTATTGTAGAATATTTTGATTCAAAATCTCCACCACCAGCGCCTTCCT
>JAQCGA010000398.1 GCA_027619145.1 bacterium
TTCCATGCACGCATCTCGCGCCATATCGTGAATTTGTACCGCATGATATAACCCGCCCACACGCCCTGGCTTCACATTAATCACCCGGCACGCACCCATCTTCAGCGCCAACCGAAAATCCCTCGGGCTTTTTACAGATTCGTCCAAACACACCGGCGTCTTTATTTGCTTCTGCAATTCGGCGTGCTCAATCAAATCCGTATGAAACAGCGGCTGTTCAATCATCGCCAGATCGAACCGATCAAACGCCTTCAGCGTCTCCAGATCTGCATTCAGATCGTACCCCGAATTACAATCCACATGAATCACCGGGTCTGGAAATGCAGAACGTACCGCCTCCAGCACATTCACATCCCACCCGTGTTTCACCTTCAGTTTAATACGCGGATACCCGGCATCTACTGCACCCTGAATCAGCCGTAACAACTCATCCACGGTATCCTGCACACCAAAATCCGCACCACACCGTACAACCGGATTCTCCGCCCCCAGCACTCTCCACAGCGGCTGCCCCTGCAACTTGCTATAGAGTGCCCACCAGGCCGTCTCTACAGCCGCCTTGGAAAACGTATTCCCCTTGAACACCGCAATCCGTTCCATCAACTCCGCTGCCGAATCCACTACCTCTCCCACCAACCGAGGCAAGAAAAACTCTCGCGCCGTCTCATACACAGAACGCGCAGACTCCGGCGAATACGTGGGCGCATAAAACGGCGTCGCTTCTCCCCAGGCCTCCGTCCCGTCACCCACCAACTTCACCATAACCGAATGAATCGCCGCATCTTCCCCATATGCCGTTCTCCAGGGACTGATCAACGGCAACTCCACGTACCGAATCTCCGCAGCTTCAATTTTCACAATCCCACCCTTTCTCAATCCAACTTTTTTTCTTGTACACGAAGGCGGTGCAACCCGCCGTCCATCGGCCCCTCGCCCGCCGGGCGGGGTGAGGGCCCCTACAACCAGTGTGCAAACGGCCACAACGTGGCAGATCTCAAAAACGGCGCATCCAGAAGCCGGTCTGTCTCTTCAATTGGATCGTACCCGTAGCGCCGCAGAAACTCCGCCTCTACCTGCTGTTCCAACTCTGTCGGCTCCGTAAGCGGCAGGTCCAACCAGGTGCTCCCCCGCCGGGCACTCTCGCGTACCGCCAAACAAATCTCCCAATCCCGCAGCGCATTTTCATGCCCGTACTGCGGTTTACCGCCCGTTGTAATCGCCTCGTGAAACGAAAGCAGAATACTCGCCTTGGAAACATCGTCCGGTGCCCCAATCCCCAAAGACCGATATGGGTTCTCCCACACCACAGGTGAGTCCGTTTCCACGCGCACGGTCTCCAACACCCGACGTCCATCCACCTCCCCGTATTCCTCCACAATCTCAAACGTTTCCGCTGCATCTTTTCCGTACAGAACCAGTCGGCTTCGGTCCCAGTACCCTCGCGTCCCTTCTACCTGCCAACCCGTCGGAAAATTGTGCGCCGCCGAAGGAAAAATCCGCGGTGGCTTCTCAAACAAACAGGCCACCCCGTTCCCAAACTCCACCACCGCATGGTCCCATTTAATAGTCGTCTCCGGTTCCCCGCCATATGCCGTATACGGCTGCGTTGCAACCTCCCCACAATACCCCAGCACCCGTTTCGCCTCTGCACCCAGGAGCGAACGCACCGCATTAAATCCATGATATTGCCCGGTTAAATACCACAACCGGGCATGCGTCAGTTCGCCCAACAACCCGGCCTCAATCACTTTTCTCTTTAACCGTTCAACCGGCCAGAGCCACACCTGTTCTGCCACCTCCCACAGCACACCCTGTTCCCGGCACGTCTGCGCAACCGCCTCTGCATAGCGCCGCGTCAACCCCACCGGAATCTCCGTAATCACGTGCGCCCCGTGCCGCGCCGCCGTCAGCGCAATGACCAGATGTGAATCTTTGGGCGTCATGCTCAACACCACATCCGGCTTCTCAGAAGAAAACAGCGTCCGGATATCCCCGTACCGAGCGGTTGCGCCACATTCCAAAGCCGCCTCATTCAGCGCTTCCGGGTTCCGGTCGCACACCACCAGCTCGTAGTACTCTGGCAACCGCGCAATCGTCTCCAGGTATTGTCGCGCCCGAGACCCCCGGTGCGCCCCCACCCCAATCACGGCAATTTTAAGTCTGGACATAAATTCCCTTTACAATGGTGTTTCAGAAATCGGTTAAAAACCAGCTTCCGGTCATCCACCAGTTGCCAATTGCCAATTGATAATTGATAATTGATAATTGGCAATTGGCCCACCTCCTATTTTTCTTCATCTCCCTGCACGCAATATAGGCCCCCATCTCCCTGCAAGTCAACATGTAATGCCTGTTCGAACCTCGGCGTTTCTCGGCAAACAACACAAAGCGTTGTCCCCGCATATACCCGGTTTCCGCAGCAGTCAGCCAAACATTCCATCTTCTTCGCAGTTGACTTCAAATCCAGAACAAAGTATATTTCATTTTTCACATGCCTTTCGCAACCTATGCGATTGAATTTGTTAAAGTTGTCCACACTTCGAGGTAACCCGCACGGATGAGCGCCAAAGACATCCGCAACTTCTGCATTATTGCCCACATCGACCACGGAAAATCTACCCTGGCCGACCGGCTCCTGGAAAAAACCCTCACCCTGACCCAGTATGAGATGATGGATCAGGTTCTGGACAGCATGGACCTGGAACGGGAACGCGGTATCACCATCAAATCCCACGCCGTACGAATGGGATACAAAGCGCCAGACGGCCAGAACTACGTCCTCAACCTCATCGACACACCCGGGCACGTGGATTTTACCTACGAAGTCTCCCGAAGTCTTGCAGCTTGCGAAGGTGCCCTGCTCCTGGTAGACGCAAGCCAGGGCGTGGAAGCCCAGACCGTAAGCAACGTCCTGCTGGCCATGGGTCACGACCTCACCATCATCCCTGTCATCAACAAAATCGACCTGCCCAATGTGGATGTGGACCGCGTTGTCATGCAAATTCACGACCTGCTCGGCGTAGAAGAATCCGCAATCTACAAAATCAGCGCCAAAGCCGGGATCGGCATAGACGAATTGCTTCAAGGCATCATCGATCAAATTCCACCCCCAACTGGCGATCCAGACGCGCCGCTTCAGGCGCTGGTCTTCGACTCCATCTTCGACCGCTACCGGGGGGCAGTGGCCTCCATCCGGGTTTTCCAGGGCACCGTGGAAAACAACATGCCGATCCGGTTCTTTTCCACGGGTCTGGAATACGAGGCCGAAGAAGTTGGCGTCCTCAAAATCAAAAGAATTCCCACAAAAATCCTGCGAGCAGGCGAAGTGGGTTACCTCATTGCTGGAGTGAAAGATCTGGAAGACCTGCACGTAGGAGACACCGTCACCGGCGTGCAAAATCCGGCAAAAGAACCTCTGCCTGGCTATCAAAAAGTCAAACCCATGGTCTTCTCAGGTCTCTATCCTATCAGCCCGGAAGACTACGAAGACCTCCGCACCGCCCTGGAAAAACTGCGCCTCAACGACGCGTCTCTGAACTACGAACCCGAAACCTCCACCGCACTCGGCTTTGG
Source organism: bacterium (assembly GCA_027619145.1). Next base: position 3,574 of record JAQCGA010000398.1, read on the forward strand.
GTTCCGTTGCGGATTCCTGGGACTTCTGCACATGGAAATTGTGCAAGAACGCCTCTCCCGGGAATTCGACATGAACATCATCACCACCGTTCCCAACGTAGAGTACGAGGTTCTTCTAACAGACGGCGAGGTCGTTACCGTATACAATCCGGCACACATGCCACCGGCCGGGAACATCGAAGAGATCTCTGAACCCGTCCTCAACGCGCAAATCCTGGTTCCCTCCGAATACCTGGGCAATGTTATGCGCCTGGCTCAGGACCGCCGGGGCACCTACATCACCACCGAATATGTCGATCCGACGCGCGCCCTGCTACGCTACGAACTTCCCCTGGCCGAAATCGTCCTGGACTTTTACGACCGCCTCAAATCCGTCAGTCGGGGCTACGCTTCCTTCGACTACGAATACAAAGGTCACGTTTCCGCGGACCTGGTCAAACTGGACCTGCTCATCAACGGAGACCCTGTAGATGCCCTCTCCGCCATTGTGCACCGGGACAGGTCCTACGAATGGGGCCGCGCGATTTGCACCCGACTCAAAGAACTCATCCCGCGTCAAATGTTCGAAGTAATCATTCAGTCCGCCATTGGTGCCAAAATCATTTCCCGAACCTCGGTTCGCCCTTTCCGAAAAAACGTGACTGCCAAATGTTACGGTGGAGACATCTCCCGAAAACGCAAATTGCTCGAACGGCAGAAAGAGGGCAAAAAACGAATGAAACAGGTCGGAAATGTCGAAATCCCCCAAGAGGCCTTCCTGGCTGTTTTGAGCATGGATACGTGATAAAAAAGCGAATAGACGAATAACGACGAATAAAAGCGAATAAAAGCGAATAAAAAAAGCGAGTGGGCGAATCGGTAAATAGATCTTCATCCATTCACCAATTTCTATGGCCAAAACGACTCCCCGAAAAACATCTAAACCCCGGCGAAAACGTTCTCCGGCAAAACCCGGTCCGAAGCCCCCGAAAAGGAAAAAGTCCGTGGCCCGGGAATACCTCGAAGCCATCCTGATTGCGGTTGCCCTGGCGTTGT
>JAQCGA010000399.1 GCA_027619145.1 bacterium
CCGCGAAGAAGAAACCCGGGGCATTATTGCTGCCCAGGCGGGCGACCAGAAAGCCCTGGACCACCTCATTACCGCCAACCTGCGTTTTGTAGTGCGTGTTGCAGCCGAATATACCGGCCGGGGCCTCCCGCTTGCAGACCTGATTGCAGAAGGCAACTTCGGTCTCATCCGCGCCACCCGGACCTTCGATCCCGAGCGGGGGCACAAATTTATCACCTATGCGGTTTGGTGGATCCGGCAGGCGATTCTTTCTGCGCTCAACCGGCAAACCCACCCGGTCTCGGTACCCGTCAACCAGATTGATGACTATGAAACCGTCAATCGCACAGCCAACAGCCTCTCGCAAGCCCTGGGCCGTGCCCCGGATTTGGCAGAGTTGGCAGAAACAATGGATATGACCCCCCGGCGAGTACGCAGAGCTATGGAGGCACACCAGACGGCTCTTTCCCTGGACAGCCCCGTGTACGACGATGGCAACGCCGTGTACGCCGATACATTTTCAGACAATGCGCCCGGCCCAGACGAATACGTGGAAGACACCTTTTTGCGGCAGCGCCTCCGGGAAGGCCTGGGAGAACTTCCAGAACGGGAAGCAGAGATCCTGAACCTCTACTTTGGCCTGGACACAGACCAGCCCGAATCCCTGGAACAGGTTGGCAAACGCTTCCACATCAGCCGGGAACGCGTCCGTCAGTTGAAAGACCGTGCCCTGAACCGGCTCCGCCGGCACGTCGTTCCAGAAGAGGCACACCAGTAAAATCTACAAATCATCAGCATCCGCGGGGAGATCACGTTTTCTCCCCGCTTTTTTTGTGTCCGCACCTTGCTCTGCACACTTGACTTTGTGGGGTCCTGGAATTATCCTGAGCATCCATTCTGCATTTATGTATGGCCTTTAAACAGGAATCCCCGATGCACCCGAAACTCCCATATCCTATCCTCGAGATCAAAAACCTGAACAAAACCTTCGGCGAAACAATCGCCGTATCCGATCTGTCAGAAACATTCCAGACCGGCGAATACCTCTGTATCCTGGGCCCATCAGGTTGTGGAAAGAGCACCCTGTTGCGCATCGTGGGCGGCTTTGAAGAACCCACATCCGGGCAAATTCTTCTCAACGGCGAACCCGTGAATCACCTGCCGCCCGAACGCCGCAACGTAAATATGGTCTTCCAAAACTACGCCCTGTTTCCACACATGACCGTCTTCAACAACGTTGCGTTTGGCCTGAAAATGAAAAAACAATCCCGGTCCGAAATTGAACGTAGCGTTCAAGAAGTTCTGCAACTTGTCAACCTGGAAGAACAGGCCCAGCGGCAACCGGCACAGCTCTCCGGCGGCCAGCAACAGAGAGTGGCCCTGGCCCGCGCCCTGGTCAACCGCCCCCGGGTTCTCTTACTGGACGAACCGCTCAGCGCGCTGGACCAGCGCCTGCGGGTGGCCATGCAAGATGAACTGCGCAGAATCCAAAGAGAAACCGACATTACATTTTTACACGTCACGCACGACCATACAGAAGCCTTCCGCATGGCAGACCGTGTTGCAATTATGCACAACGGACGCTTCCTCCAGGTCGGATCACCCCAGCAAGTGTACCACCGGCCTGCCAGCCGGTTCGCGGCCCAATTCATGGGCACCTCGAATATTCTGGAGGCGACCGTTTTGCAAACAGATCCGCCTGAAATCGAACTCTCGGGCGGCCTGCGCCTGCGTATACAGGATAGCAGCTCCCCTTTGGAACTCCAGCAGAAACGAACCCTCTGCATCCGTCCCGAACAGATCGAACTCCACACAGATCGTCCCGCCAGAGAAACCAACGTTCTGCAGGCCAACCTGATTCAGATTCGGCCATTGGGTTCGGATCTGGAATGCACCGCCGAAATCGGTTCCGCCCAACTCCTGGTTCGCACACTCAACCGGGGTACACACGCAACCTTACACAAAAACGATCTCGTCTTTCTGTATATTTCCCCCGCAGACATCGTACTGTTCCCGGCATCCAGCAACGAGGATGCTCCATGAAAAATCGCATGGCTGCCGGGTGGACCGTGGGACCGGCCTTTGCCTACCTCGTCCTCTTCTTCCTGATCCCGCTCGGCATTGTTTTTACCTACAGCTTCTTCACCCGAGGCCCCTACGGTCAGCTCGAATTCTCGTTCACATTACAAAATTACCGCAACATCCTGGACCCGCTTTACCTTCCCATCCTCCTCAGATCCATCTGGCTCTCTCTTCTCACCACCTTTTTCTCTCTGCTTTTCGGGTACCCCGTCGCCTGGGCCATCAGCCGCATGCAGGAGCAACGTCGTTTTTTTTATTTATTGCTCATCATCATCCCTTCCTGGATGAACCTGCTCATCAAGAACTACGCCTGGATCGTCATTCTCCGCAGACAGGGACTGGTCAACACGCTTCTCAGCACAGTCGGCCTCATCCACGAGCCGCTTCCCCTTCTCTTCAACGAAGGGGCCGTCCTCGTCGGCCTGATCCATACCTACCTGCCCTTTTCGGTTCTGCCCATCTTCGCCACCCTGGAAAAACTGGATCGCAATCTCCTCGACGCCGCCCGAGACCTGGGCGCAGGCCCCTGGCAAACCTTCCGACATGTTATTCTCCCACAAACCTTCAACGGCATCCTGGCTGGTGCTGTACTGGTCTTTGTCCCTTGCCTCGGCGCATTCATCACCCCGGACCTGCTAGGCGGCGCTGGCGGCATGATGGTGGGTAACCTCATCCAGAATCAGATCCTCGAAGTCCGGGACTGGCCCTTCGGCTCCGCCCTGTCTGTTTTCCTGATGGCCGTCATCCTCCTGGTCATTTTTGCAGGCACGCGCTTCAGCACCCGCGTTGTTCGGGAGGATATGCAATGAAACTCCCGTTCAGCCGATGGGTTCTGTATACCGTCTTCGCATTCCTGTATCTGCCGGTCCTCATCCTCTTTATCTATTCCTTCAACGACTCTCGGTTTGCGCTCACCTGGAGCGGCTTTACGCTGAAATGGTACCGGGCACTTTTTGCCAGCGCAGAGGTCAGCACAGCGCTCAAAAACACGCTCATCGTCTCCCTCTCAGCCACAACAATTTCTGCGGTACTGGGGACTCTTCTGGGCGTGGGTATGCACCTGTATCACTTTCCGGGAAAACGTATGGTAGAATTCTTGATCTATCTGCCCGTGGTCATCCCGGACTTGCTCATGGCCATTTCTTTACTGGCATTTTATGTCGCTGTACACCTCACCTTGGGGCACTTCTCCATTGTACTTGCACACGTGTCCTTCCAGGTCTCCTTTGTCGCACTCGTCGTCAAAAGCCGGATGCAGGACTTTCCTGCCAACCTTCTCGAAGCTGCCCGGGATCTAGGGGCGAACCAATTTCAGGTCCTCTACCACATCATCTTACCCCTGGCCGGACCCGGCATTCTGGCGGGAACGCTCATCGCCTTCACCCTTTCCGTAGACGACTTTCTCATCACCTACTTTACAGCAGGCGTGGGCGCTTCTACATTGCCCGTGCGGATCTACTCCATGGTCAAACGCGGTGTTACTCCGGACATCAACGCGTTGTCCAGCTTAATTTTAATATTCACCTTTGTTACGATGTACACTGGCCTAAAACTGCTGTACAAACCATCAAAACCGCTTCCAGAAACAAAACCTGTTCACCCGTAAAAATATACAATTCCAGAGAGGCCCGTATGCTCCGCCCCAAAGTCTTCATGTATTTTTCTCTTCTCCTTTTGTTCTCCTGCACGTCTCCACCCGAAACCGATCAACGCGCCAGCGATGTCATCTCCGCCCATAACCTGAACGTATCCAGGTCGCGCCTGAGCAAATCGCTCCATATATTCACATACCCGGACTACATCGCACCAGGACTGGTCGAACAGTTCCAAAAGGTGTACGGTGTAAACCTCATCTTTGACTATTACGACACCAACGAATCTATGATTGCCAAACTCCAGGCCGGCGGACTCGGTCAGTACGACCTTGTTGTGCCTTCGGACTATGCCGTCACCATTCTAACCGGACAGAGCCTGCTGGATTCTCTGGATAAACAAAACATTCCCAACCTGGAAAATCTCGCCCCCAGATTCCAGAACATGCCTTTTGATCCTGGAAACCGCTATACCGCCTGTTACCAGTGGGGCACCAGCGGCATTGGCATTCGCACAGACCTGATCAAAACTTCAGATGCGGAACTCGATACCTGGAAAATCCTCTTCGATCCAAAATTTCAACCCGGCCCGTTCACCATGCTCGACGACCCCCGAGAAACCGTGGGTGCCGCTCTGAAATACCTGGGTTATTCCGTAAATACAACCCGGGAAAAAGAACTCCAGGCAGCAGAAGACCTGCTCTTGCAACAACGGAAACGGGTGTTAACCTATGCCTCCTCCTCAACGGCCCAGGACCTTCTCGTCAGCGCCGATGCCGCAGCCGTTCACAACTTCAGCGGTACCGTCTTTATGGCACAGGCCGAAGTCAATACCATTCGCTACGTCATCCCCAGAGAAGGAGCCATCCTCTGGACAGACAACCTGGCCGTCCCCATCAGGGCCCCACACCAATATACGGCCGAGATTTTTATCAACTTTAT
>JAQCGA010000400.1 GCA_027619145.1 bacterium
AAGAGGAAGGCTGGAAAGCGGCCGTGAGTGATCTGCTCACGGCTCTATTTATGTACGTCGGGTATTTTTTCGATGCGCAATGGTGCCGAACAGGGAACGAAGCAGGCCAGCAAAGGTCAGTATCCAGGCGAGTAGCGTGATATAGATGAAATACGTGGGAATCTGTAGGAGGAAAGATAGCTCAAGTGCTTTTGAAAGTTGCAGTGTACAGGTTGTGTACATTCCCAGGGGAAAGACCATACCCCCCAGTACTGGGGGTCGCAGGAAAGCGGATAGCGTTTGTATAGGGGACGCCAGATGCCCAGGATGGCCAGGAGGGGGATCCACCACGTACCTGCGGTCCAAAAAAAATTAGAGTAAACCCCTTCAACTCAGGGTTGTCATTTCTGGTGAACCCTGTGTTAAGAGTATGCTCTGTTTCGGGATATTTACAAGGAAAAATTCATCGAAGCGCCCTTCCTTGGACTGCTGTTATCTGAGGGTCTCAGGCCGGCTGATTATGGTGTTGACATGAGGCCCGGTTCTGGGAGATCTTGGGGGCACAATTCGAGCAACCCGTTTACCCGGATCGGCCCATCGGCCGGAGGAGAGGATACGATGGCATCACAGAAAGTTGCGGGACCAATAGAGCATGCAAGCGCTGTGTGGGACCCCCAGAACCCCCGGATGCATGTGGGTACGCAACGGTTTACAACGTCTGATGAGCACCTGGAATTTCTCGCCCGTTTTGGCGTGAATAATATGGCGATTAGCGACATCACTTTTTCGCGCGATTACGGATGGGACGCCGATGAACTGGGCGCAAAGAAAGAGAAATGCAAATCTTATGGGATCGAACTGGAGATGGTAGCGCTTCCGATCCACAAGTTTAATGAAGACGGTGGCGGGGTTCCCAATTACATGTTGGAACACCGAGAGAAGGGTGACAAAGAGATTGAGTTGGTGTGCAAGATGGTCCGTGCAACAGCCGCAGCGGGAATTCCTGCCATCAAGTATTTTCTTTGTGAAATGGAGAATCAGCGCACGGAAAGTGTGCCCCTGGGCCGGGGGGGGGCGCGGTATTCGACCTGGGATTTGTCGAAGGCGGATGCGAAAACGCCGCGTTACGATAAGCCAGTGAGTGCAGCGGAAAACTGGGAACGGGTTACACGTTTTCTGGAGAAGGTCATTCCGGTGGCAGAGGAAGGCAAAGTACGCATGGCCTGTCATCCGTGTGACCCCTGGCTTCCACCGGGGTACAAAAATGTGGACCGGGTGCTGGGCGGGGCTGAAGGGTTTATGAAATTTATCGAGATTTGCTCAAGCCCATATCATGGCCTGAATTTGTGCCTGGGTTGTATGGCGGAGAGTGTAAAAGATCCGGCGAATGAAGTGCCCAATATTATTCGGTACTTTGGGGAGCGAAAGAAACTACACTTGATTCATTACAGAAATATTTTTGGGGGCCAGAATAAGTTCCAGGAGGTGTGGCCAGATGAGGGTGTGATGGATATGCACAAGATTATGCAGACGTTAAAAGAGGTGGGGTACCCGCATATGGTGGTGCCTGACCATGCACCCGGACACAAAGCACCGGGTAGCCTGGAACAGGCTTTCACATTCCAATTCGGATACATCAAGGCGATGCTCCAGGCGGTACTGTAACCAGCGCTTCTATCCAGATGCAAAGAGCCTCTTTCCGATGCGGCAAATGCAAATCGGAAGGCTGCCGAGGCTGCCTGGGTGCGATGGGGAGGCCTGTTGGAGAAACTGTGAGCGGGCAGAAGCCAGGACGGAAGATAGAAGGTTTCGGTGCGTATCTAAACGGAGGCGTTTGTGAAAAGAATTGCTGTAAGCGTATTCCTGAATATGGTTGTGGTGGTGTTTTGTGCGGCAACTGTCATTGCGGGAGAAGTTGTCGTTTTGACTTCTTTTCCCAAAGAACTGTTTGAAGCGTATAAACAGGCATTTGAGGATCAACATCCGGGTGTGACTGTGGTGGTAAAGTCGAAGCAAACTTCGGGGATTGTGTCCTATGTGCAAGAAACAGCTGCGAATCCAGATGTGGACCTGGTATGGGCAAGTGCAACGGATGCCTTTGCATTTTTGAAGGCGGAGGGACGCCTGGTTTCACATCGACTGCCCGAAGCATTGGCTGCACGAATTCCGGCATCGGTGGGGCCGTACCCGATTCACGATCTGGACGGATTCTATTTTGGTTTTGCGTTGAGTGGGTACGGTATGATGTGGAATGAGCCGTATATGCAGGCGTACAGGTTGCCGATTCCTGCGGAGTGGGTGGATCTGAAGAACCCGGCCTATTACGGGCATCTGTCGATGAGTGCGCCGTCGCGGAGCGGGACGACGCATTTGATGGTAGAGTCGATTGTGCAGGGGCTGGGGTGGGCCGAAGGGTGGCGGGTTTTGATGAATTTTTGCGGCAATATGGCTACGATAACAGAACGGAGTTTTGGGGTACCGCAAGGTGTGAACAATGGGGAGTTTGGGGTGGGGTTGGTGATTGATTTTTTTGCGATGTCAGCAAGAGCAAGCGGTTACCCGGTCGGATTTGCGTATCCGTCGAATACAGCCATGACCCCGGCGAGTATTGGGATAGTAAAAGGTGGGCCGAATCCTGAAAATGCTGCAGCATTTATTCATTTTATGTTGGGAGAAGAAGGCCAGGCGCTGTTGCTTAAACCGGAGATCAGCAGACTGCCGGTGATCCCAGAGCTATATGAGGGAATGCCAGAAGGGTTCCCCAATCCGTTTGAAATGGATTTGTCCGGTGCCCAATTTGATCTTGCCATTTCGGAGCAGCGCTATGGCATGGTGAATTCTTTATTCGATCAGGTCATTACGTACCGGTTGCCTGCATTGAAAGCGGCCTGGGGTGCGATTTACAAGGCTGAGGCGAGAATCCGAAAAGCCGAGCAGGGCGGTAGAGATGTACGTCGGATGAGGACGCAAGTGGATTCTGCCAGGGTGCTGGCAAGTCAGGTACCTGTGGATACTCTCCAGGCTGTAGATCCTGTTTTTGCCGAGCAGTTTCGCAGCGCAGGAGAGCAGGCCCGGTTGGAGACGGTTTGGGATGCTGTGATGAAAGCGAATTATGCAAAGGCAAAACAGTTGGCGGATGAGGCCCTGGAATAACCCGAGTGCAGTGAGATTTTTGTGGAGGAAGGGCGTTGGGTGTATTGAAGGAACGATTATCGGTACGCGGGCTCGATGGTGCGCAGGTTGCGCTGTATCTGGCATTGATGGCGCTCTTGTTTGTGTTTGTCGTGTATCCGATTTTGCAGGTGATGTACGTGGCGTTTACCCAGGATGGGCAGCCAACGCTGGTGCATTTTCTGAATTTTTTTGAACGGGCGTTGTTCCGAGAAGCCTTATGGAACAGTTTGTTTGCCGGGTTGATGGCGGTTATTTTTGGAAGTTTACTTGGTGTTCCACTGGCGTTTTTTGCGGTGCGGTACTCGTTTCCTGGACGGGGGTTGATCCAAACACTGGGCGTGCTACCCCTGGTAATGCCACCGTTTGTTGGAGCCGTTGCCATGCAGCTGGTGCTGGGACGCAGCGGGTTTGTGAACCTGCTTTTGTTACGGTGGTTCCAGACGACCGTACCGTTTATGGAGGGGTTGACGGGGGTTATTCTGGTTCAGTCGTTACACTATTTCCCGTTTATTTTGCTGAATGCTTCGGCGGCTCTTGCGAATGCAGACCCTTCTCTGGAAGAGATGGCCCACAACATGGGTTCGCACGGGTTTCGGTTGTTTCGTAAGATTACACTTCCGTTGATGATGCCGGGTTATTTGGCTGGGGCGTTGCTGGTATTTATCAAAACGATAGATGACCTGGGTACGCCGTTAATGTTAAATTATACAAGCATGCTGGCACCCCAGGCCTATTTGCGAATTACGAATATTGGTTTTGAAGATCGAGCGGGGTACGTGATTGCAGTGGTGATGGTGCTGCTTTCGATGTTGTCGCTGTGGATTTCTATGAAGTATTTGAACCGACAGGAATACGCTACTGTGCAGCGGGCAGCGAGTGGAGGAGAAGGCGCACAACGGATTTCGGGATGGAAACGGGCAGGGGTAATAGGGTTCTGTGTGATTGTGCTGGGGGTGAGCCTGATTCCGCATCTGGGGATTGTGCTGTTGTCTTTTGCAAAGGTGTGGAGCTTTACCCTGTTGCCAAACGCGTACACACTAAATCATTATGGAGAGATTTTTGTTCAGACACCACATTTTGTGAAGAACACCCTGCTGTACTGTTTGCTTGCCGCAGGGATCGATGTGGTGCTGGGGGCGCTGATTGCTTTTTTGCTGGTACGGGGTCGTATTGCAGGGAAGGGGTTGCTGGATGCGGTGGCTATGTTACCACTTGCGATTCCAGGCGTGGTGCTGGCCATTGGATATCTTCGCGTGTTCCATGCGTACAACATACCCGGGCTGGGTGGGCCGCTCACGTCTTCGTGGGTTATTCTGGTAATTGCATATGCGGTGCGTCGGTTGCCGTACACCCTGCGGTCTTGTTATGCCGCCATGCAACAGATCCACGTGTCGTATGAAGAGGCTGCACAGAACCTGGGGGCAAACCGGCGGCGCA